>CAIUDO010000022.1 GCA_903897935.1 uncultured Pseudomonadota bacterium | reverse complement strand
GGTGGGCGTGGTGAACGGCGGTGCGTGCGAGGAGGACGACAAGCTCACGAAGCTTCGGTTCGTGCTGCTCGACGAGAAGTACCAAGTGATCCGCCCGAACGACATCCTGACGGGGGGGCCGCTGGACGAGGAGGCGCAGCGCGGGCTGGGCTTGAGCCTGTCGAGTGGGCGCTTGTACTCGGTGGCGGCGCGCGAGGTGGCGCTGTGCGCGCAGCCTTGCGAGCAGGAGAGCGACTGCCCGAGCGCGGGCGCGTTCGTGTGCGGCGACGCGGGGTACTGCGTGCCGCAGGAGTTCACGGACTTGGACGTGGACGGGGCGTGCCACGTGTCGGGCCTGGACCTGTGCCGCCCGTACGACCCAGAGGTGGACAACCTGGGCAACGAGTTCACGGTGACGTCGGGGCAGAACATCAGCCTGTGCCGCAAGGCGTGCACGGACGATGACGAGTGCAACGGCGGGACGTGCGTGGACGAGGGGGGGACGGGGTACTGCTCGGTCAACGTGTTGGGCAACTACTGCGAGGCGTCGTCGGAATGCCCGCAGGGGTTCCAGTGCGCGGAGATTCTGGGCGACGCCGAGGGTCGTAAGTATTGCGTGCGTGACACGAACCTACAGATCCGCCCGGGGACGTTGAAGTTCGTGAGCCCACAGCCGAACAACGGGGTGGAGCCGCCGATGGCGGTGGCGCTGGTGTTGGACAACAGCGGCTCGTTGACGGGTTTCGGGGTGAGCGACTTGGACTCGACGGTGCGGCCGGATCGTCGGACGGACCCGAGGGACAACCGCCTGACGGGGTCGTTGACCTTCTTGAGCGCGCTCAACGGTCGGCAGTACTCGACGAACACGGTGGCGTCGCTGTGGTCGTTCAACGGCGACTCGGAGCTGGGGGTCAACCCGCTGGTGGGCGACATCAACGCGAGCCCGGTGAGGCCGTACATCTCGGATTTCGGCGTCCCAGGGACGCCGGACTACACGGTGATCAACCAGCTCTCGCGGGCTGGGAAGGCGGGTCGCTCGCCGGTGTTCGCGGCGCTCAACGTGGTGTCGCAGAACATGCTGGACCTTGGGTTGGCGGGCCGCCGGGCGAACGTGGTGGTGTTGTTCACGGACGGTCCGGACGACTCGTTGACGGTGTCGGAGGGGGCGGACGAGGAGCAGCTGGCGCAGGGCCGCCGCCAATGGGAGGAGAACTTCCAGGAGGCGGTGGACAAGCTCAAGGAGGCGGGCGCGCGGGTGTTCATCATCCACTTGGACACGAAGCTGTCGGGGAACGGGGTGGTTTCGTTGACGCCCGACGGGGTGAACGCGAGGCCGTACCCGCTCAACTCGTACGGGCAGACGGGGCCCATCGAGGAGTACTCGCGGATCGCGTGTGAGACGCAGGGTCAGTACATCTACACGGAGGACGCGTCGTCGCTCAACTCGATCTTCACGGACGTGGCCAACATGATTGGCGGGATGTGGGAGGTGGAGGTGGGCGTGGAGTCGGTGGCGAACCCGGCGGTGGAGAACGGCGCGTACCGGCTTGGGATGGACATGTCGGTGACGTTGAGCAACCGCAACGCGAACTACTTCCACGCGCCTTATGGCAAGCTCAGCAACTCGCAGGTGCCAGCGGACACGCGCACGACGGTGTTCCGGCGCGAGGGCACGGACCCGGACCGTTTGTTTGGTCAGGGCGAGGCGGGCGGCGATGGCGGCGAGAACTGAGGACAGGCCCAGAGGGGAGAGTGAGACGATGAGGACGTGGAGCGCGTGCCTGGTGCTGGCGTTGATGCTGGCGGCGGCGGGGCCTGTGTGGGCGCAGGGGACTGAGCCTGAGAAGGGCGAG
>CAIUDO010000021.1 GCA_903897935.1 uncultured Pseudomonadota bacterium | reverse complement strand
CTCGGCCCTGCGCTTGTTTTGGGTCTAGTCGACCGTGGTCACCCACACGAGCCCGCTCCGGTTGAAGCTCATCACCTGCCAGGAGCGGTCGACGGAGCGCGCCTCGGTGAACCCGACCGCGCCGGTGGCGGTCGCTTCGGGGGCGACGGCGACCTGCGCGAGCGCGTCGCGCACGGCCACCCGGGTCGACGCGTCGCCGCCGAGCGCCGCGGCGATCAACCGGCCGGTGTCGTACGCCTCGGCTTCGAGCGCCGAAGGCTCACGCCCGGTCTGGGCGCCGTGCCGCGCGGCCCACCCGCTGCCGGTCGAGCCACCCGACGCCCACGAGTCGACGAAGATCGAGGAACGAACATAGAGTCCACCCGCGGTAGAGAGCGCCTTGTTGTTCCATGACGCGAGCCCGAGCAGCGGGATCGTCGGGCCGTCTTTGCGGGTCTGGAAGTCGCCGATCGGGAACTCTTCGTACGCCAAGCCGGCGCACGCGAGCGGGATCCGCTGCGAGCTGTCAGGCAAGAACAACGCGTCGTAGTTGAGGACGGGCGGCAGCACGACCTTGGTCCAATCGCCGCCGGCGTCCTTCGCTTCGCGCTGCAGCTTGGCGAGCTCCGCCTTGCGGGCCTCGTAGTCCTTGCTTCCGAGCTTCTTGGCGTACGGGACGAGGTCGGTGGCGTCGGCGGGGTAGAAGACCTCCGCGCTGATCTGGCCCCCCTTCGCGACGACCTCGCGGCGGAACGCTGCGGCCGCCGACTTGCCGTAGTCGCTGTCCGGCGCGAAGATCGCGAAGTTCTTCATGGCCTTCTTGCCCATCACGTACGCGACGAGCCCGGCCGCCTGATCCGCGACGGTCGGCGTGGCCTGGAACACCCACGGGCGGTCGACCGCGAGGTCCATCGCGCGCGACATCGAGACGAGCGGCACTCGGTACGCCTCGGCGGCGGCCGCGACGGCAGGCCCATCCTCGGTGCGCACCGGGCCGACGACCGCGACCGCGCCCTGCTCGAGGACCAAGGACTCCAGCGCGCGCACCGCCGACTCGGCGCTGTCGCCGCTGTCGACCACGACGAGCTTGCGGCAGCCACCACCGTCGGCGCACCCGCTCTCGAGCGCGACCTTCAGGTTGTTGCCGACCGCGCCGAACTTGCCGGTCAGCGGCAACAACACGCCGACGACGTCGCGGTGGACGACGTTGCCGGTGTCGATGCGACGGGTCAGCGCGGTGGCCGCGGCGGCGTCGGGCGTTCCGGGCGGCGACGACGCGAGCGCCTCCCGGGCGAGCGAGCGGGCGCGGTCGAGGTCGCCGGACGCCAGGGCCAGCTCGGCTTCGTCGAGCGGCGGCAGCTTCGCGCGCACGACCTCGACCGGGGCCTCGCCGTCCGACGACGCGAGGGCGGCCAGGGACGCGCGCACCCGGACCTCCACCTCCTCGTCGGACTTCGCGAAGGTGAGCGCGGACTTGGTGTGGGCGCGGGCAGCGGCGGCGTCGTCCGCGCGGGCGGCCGCAGCGGCGAGCAGCAGGTAGCGATCGGCGTTCTGGGTGTCGAGCGGGCCGTCGTCCGGGATGGCGGCGAGATCGGCGGTAGGCACCGCCTCCGGGTCGGTGGCGGCGTCGAGCAACAACAAGCCGAGCCGGGCCCCTTCGACCTCGGGGCCACCGGCCGCGCGCACGAGGATGCTCTTGAACCAGGCTTCGGAGGCCGGGTGGGCGCCGAGCAGGCGCTGCTGCTCCGCTGCGTGCAGGCGCAGCGCGAGGTCAGGGGTCGCTCCAGCCGTGATCGCGTCTTCGAGCAGCGCGGCGGCGGCCGGCCGGTCCGTCTTCGCCAACAACGACGCGGTCGCGATCGGGTCGTCCGGGTTCGCTGCTTTCGAACCGGACCACGCGGCGCCCGCGCAGGTGAGCGCGAGCGCGCAGGCGGCGCCGCGAAGGGAGAGGGTGAGCCAGCTCAACGTCGCGCTCCGAGCAGGCGGGCGTATTCGGCCCGCTGGGGGTGGGTGGAGTCGGGGAGGGCGCCGCCCCAGGCGGCCAACGCGAGGCGCTGCGCTTCGTCGAGGCCGGTGGGGACCTCGATCGCCACCTGGTAGTGCAGGTCGCCCCGGGTGGCGGAGCCGAGCCGCGGCAACGCGCGGCCCGACAAGCGGAAGATCCGCCCGTGGGTGGTGCCGGGCGGCACGCGGATGCGGGTGGTGCCCTCGAGCGTCGGCACCTCGATGTCGGACCCGACCACGGCGTCCGCGAAGGTGATCGGCACCTCAGCGAGCAGGTCGTCGGCGCGCCGACGGAACAGCGGGTGCTCGGCGACGCTGGTGATCACGAACAGATCACCCGGCTCCGCCGCGTCGCGGGCTTCATCGCCACGCCCGGCGAGGCGCAGCTTTTGCCCGGTGGCGACGCCCGCCGGCACCCGGACACGAATGGCCTCGTCCACCGAGACGCGGCCCTGGCCGTCGCAGCGGGAGCACACACGCGACACGGTGAACCCGCGACCTTCGCAGTGGTAGCAGGTGGTCCGAAACAGGCGCGGGCCCTGCGAGCTGCCGGTGCCGTTGCACGGCGCGCACTTGACGCGCGCGTCGTCGCCGTCTGCCCCGTCGCCGCCGCACTTCCGGCACCGCACCTTACGCGGGACCACGATCTCCTTCTCGACGCCGACCGCGACCTCCTCGAGGGTGACCGACAAGGTGAACCGGAGATCTTCGCCTTTCGCGGGGCGCTTGCGGCGGAACAGGTTGCCGAGCATCGACCCGACGACCTCCGAGACCTCGTCGGGGCGCGGCGGCCGACCGTCGTCGGTGTAGAGGGGCCCCATCCGGTCGTATCGAGCACGCTTCTCGGGATCGGAGAGGGTGTCGTAGGCCTCGGTGATGTCCCGGAAGCGCTCGACGACGTCTTCGCGGCCCGGGTTGAGGTCGGGGTGCCACCGGCGCGCGAGCTTGCGGTACGTCTTCTTGATCTCGTCTTGCGACGCGGTCCGGGAGACGCCCAGCACGTTGTAGTAGTCGCGCGGCGGCACGTTTCCTCCGTCTGACCGCGTGAACGCGGACGCGTTGCGCAACTAACAGGATGGACGCGCGCGCGCGCTCACCCGGAGCCCCTCCGCCAAGGCGCGCACGACGGCGTCGGCGACGGGCCACCCGTCGGCGCCGAGCCGCAGACGGTCGGGATCGTCGGCGAGCAGCCGCGCTGCGACGAGCCGTCGCACCAAGGCCGGGTCAGGCGCGAACCCGAAGCGCTCGGGCAGGTCGGCGGCGCGCAGGCCGTCGCGACCACGCAGACCCCCGACGAGCAGGTCCTTGGCTGCGTCTTCGGGGTCCGGTCGCTCGATCTCGGGCGGTGCGCCCGCCATCCACGCGTCGACGTCCGCGACATCGCGCCACCGCCCGCCGTCCGGGGCGAACCCGTGCGCCGACGGCCCGAGGCCGAGGTACGGGGCGCCAGTCCAGTACAGCAGGTTGTGGGCGCTCTCGTGGCCGGGCCGCGCGAAATTCGACACCTCGTACCGATACAAACCGGCGGACTCCAGCCGCACGACGCAGCGGTCGTACATCTCGCGCCACAGATCGTCGGGCGGAGCGACGAGCCGCCCGAGGTCACGGGCGCGCGCGAGCGGTGTGCCGTCTTCCCAGGTCAACCCGTACAACGAGACGTGCGGCGCCTCCAGGGCGAGCACGCGGTCGAGGTCGTGGTCGAGCTCGTCGATGGTCTGGCCGGGCAGCGCGAACATGAGGTCCACCGACCAGGTACGAACGCCCATCTCGGAGATCGCCCGGGCCACCTGCAGCGCGCGCGGGGCCGAGCACGTGCGGTTGAGCAGGCGCGCGTGGCGCGGGTGGAACGTCTGCACGCCCAAGCTCACCCGGTCGACTCCGGCCGCGACCGCCGCTGGGACCCATTCGAGCGCGTCTTCCGGGTTGACCTCGGCGGAGCACTCCACCGTTTGGCCGTCGCGCAAGGGCGTGAGCAGCTCGGCCAGGTGCTCGGGGGGCAGCCGCGACGGCGTCCCGCCGCCGAGCGAGACCGTCCGCGGCGCGTCGAGCGGGAACAGCGCGCGCCGCGCCTGCCAGTCACGGCCCACGGCGTCGAGGAAGCGGCGCCACGGCGGGCCGTGGTCTGCTTCGATGTAGAACGCGCAGTACGGGCAGCGCCGCTTGCACCAGGGGAGGTGAACGTAGACCCCCCAGGTGGCCTTCATGAGGTTCGACGGCCCTTTCGGCGCGGCTGGGCCTCGGGCGGCACCACCTCGACGAGCACCGCGCCCTGCGCGTACGCGGCGCCGAGCGCGCGCTGCACGTGCGCGCACGTGACCTCGGCGAGCGCTTGGTGCCACGCCTCGACGCCCACGGGCAAGCCGAGGCGCTCACACAAGGCGACGCGCGCCGCCCGCCAACTCGCGCGCTGCGCCTCGA
Source organism: uncultured Pseudomonadota bacterium (assembly GCA_903897935.1). GTDB lineage: Bacteria > Myxococcota_A > UBA796 > UBA796 > CAIUDO01. The sequence goes on along the minus strand of CAIUDO010000021.1, from coordinate 269 downwards.
TCGCGCTCTGCCCGATGATCATGCGCCGCACCCGTTCGAGCTCCTCTTCGGCCGGGCCGTCGGACGCGAGGCGCTCGATCTCGGCGCGCAGCGCAGCCGCGGCGTCGGCCGCCCGATCCGGAGCGGTGCCGAGCCCTGCCGAGAACACGCCGCCGTCCCATCCGGGCCGGTGGTTGCACCACACCGAGTACGCGAGGCCACGCGCCTCTCGCAGCGACAAGAACAGCCGGCCGGCCTGACCGTCCAACAGCGCCGCCGCGAGGTCGAGG
>CAIUDO010000020.1 GCA_903897935.1 uncultured Pseudomonadota bacterium | reverse complement strand
CCCGTCGACGGGGCTGGCGTGCAGGCCTCCGCCCAGCCGATCAGGCCGATCAGCGGCCCCCTCGCCCAGCGGCGAAGCTCACACATCTTCGCCCTCGACCGGCTCCTCCTCGACCCGCGCGCTGTCCGACCCTACGCTCGCGACGTCGACCAGCCGCTCGTCGGGCTCGAGGCGCATCAACCGCACCCCGAGCGAGCCGCGCGCGGTGATCTTGCGGACCTCCCCGGCGCGGATGCGGATGACGCGCCCGGTGTCCGTGGCGAGCAGCAGCTCGTCGTCGGGAAGCACCTGCCGCACGGCCACCACGCCCCCGCTCTTCTCGGTCACCTTCGCGGCGATGATGCCCTTGCCGTAGCGGCCCTGCACCCGGTAGACGTCGAGCGGCGTGCGCTTGCCGTACCCACGCTGCGTGACGGTGAGCAGCATCGGCCCGTCGTCTTCTTCCGCGGGGGCGCCGCCCTCCGGCGCACCCTCCGGGTCGAGCGCGGCCTCGGCGTCTTCTTCGCTGGCCTCCTCCGGCTCGTCGCCCGACGGATCGCTGCCGACCGGCACCACGAGCGCGTCGACCACCTCGTCGCCGTCGGCGAGCGCGATGCCGCGGTTGCCGCGCGCCGTGCGCCCGAGGTCCGGCACCTCGTCGAGCGAGAACCGGATCGACTGCCCCATGAGCGTGAACAGCATGAGGTCGCCGGGCGCCCCGGCGTCGACGCGCGCGACCACGACCAGCTCGTCACCCTCGTCGACCCCGGACCCGATCATGCCGCCCGGCCGCAGGTTGCGGAACGCCTCGAGGCTGGTCCGCTTGACGACCCCGAACATCGAGACGAACACGAGCACGCCGTCGTCATCGAGCGACGGCACTGAGACGACCTCGGCGACCCGCACCCCCGGCGCGACCGGCACCAGGTTGATGATCGGCCGCCCGCGCGAGCCGCGGCCCGACTCGGGCACCTCGTAGACCTTGAGCGGGAACACCTTGCCGTCGCTGGTGAACACCATCAGCGTGGCGTGCGAGTGCGCGACGAGCAGCGAGCTGACGAAGTCGGCCTCGCGGGTGTCCATACCCTTGGTGCCCATGCCGCCGCGCCGCTGCGCCCGCCACTCGTCGGGCGAGCAGCGCTTGATGTAGCCGCGGTGGGACAACGTGACGACCTGGGGCCCCTCAGCGACCAGATCCTGCATCGACAGCTCGCCTCGGGTGTCGACGATGCGGGTGCGGCGCGGATCGCCGAACTTGTCGCGCACGTCCACCACCTCGGACCGCACGACGCCCATCAACAGCGTCTCGGAGGCGAGGATCGTCTCGATCTCGAGGATACGCGCGCGGATCTCCTCCAATTCGTCCAGGATCTTCTGGCGCTCCATGCCAGTGAGCCGCTGCAGGCGCAGCTCGAGGATCGCGTCGGCCTGAATCTCGGTGAGCCCGAACTCGGGCATCATCCGCTCTTTCGCCTCCCCGGGGGTGGCGCTCGAGCGGATGAGGGTGATCAGCGCGTCGAGGTGATCCAGCGCGATCCGGAACCCCTCGAGGATGTGCTCCCGCTCGCGCGCCTTACGCAGCTGGAAGCGCATGCGCCGCACGACGACCTCGCGTCGGTGCGCGATCCAAAGCTGGAGCATCTCGCGGAGGGACAAGATTCGAGGCTGGTTCTCGACGATCGCCAACAGGATGACGCCGAACGTGCTCTGGAGCGCGGTGTGCTTGTAGAGGTGGTTGAGCACGACCTCGGCGAACGCGTCCTTCTTGCACTCGATCACGACGCGCATGCCCTCGCGGCTGCTCTCGTCGCGCAGCGCGCGGATGCCCTCGAGCTTACGATCCTTGACGAGCTCGGCGATCTGCTCGACGAGGCGCGCCTTGTTCACCTGGTACGGCAGCTCGTCGATGACGATCATCGCGCCGGCCGGCCGCTCCTCGATGGTCGCGTTGCCGCGCACCACCACCTTGCCGCGGCCGGTCTCGTACGCGTCGCGAATGCCGTGCCGCCCATAGATCGTGCCAGCGGTCGGGAAGTCTGGGCCCGGAACGATCGCCATCAGCTCGCTCACCGACAGGTCGGGCTGGTCGATCAGGGCGATCGCGGCGTCGCACACCTCGCGCAGGTTGTGCGGCGGGATCTTCGTGGCCATGCCGACCGCGATGCCGTCGGCGCCGTTGACGAGCAGGTTCGGGATCCGGCTCGGCAGGACGTCGGGCTCAGCCTCCGTGCCGTCGAAGTTGGGCGAAAAATCGACCGTCTCCTGATCGATGTCGACCAGGAGCTCCTCGGCCGGGCGGGTCATCCGGCACTCGGTGTACCGATACGCGGCGGCCGGATCACCGTCGACCGACCCGAAGTTGCCCTGCCCGTCGACCAGGAGGTACCGAAGGTTCCACGGCTGCGCCATGCGCACGAGCGCGTCGTAGACGGCCGCATCGCCGTGCGGGTGGAACTTCTTGAGCACCTCACCGACGACGCCGGCGCACTTGATGTACCGGCGCCCGGCGGAGAGCCCCATCTGGTGCATGGCGTAGAGGATGCGGCGATGGACGGGCTTGAGGCCGTCCCGCGCGTCCGGCAGGGCGCGCCCGATGATCACCGACATCGAGTAGTCGAGGTAGGAGCTCTTCATCTCCTCCTCGATTCGAATTTCGACGATCTGCCTCGCGATGGGGTTCATGAACGCATCTCCCGGCGGCCCTCACGAAGAGAGCGGCGCCGCATCTTGATCGAACAAGGCGCGCCCGACCTCACGGAGCGAGGGCAGATCGTGCACCTCGTCCTCCATGCGCGGGACCTCCTGGAAAAACCCAGGAAGACGGCCCGAGTAGCGAGACTTGAGCCCGCGCGCGAGGGCGTGATCGGCCATCGCGAGGGTGTGCAGGCGGCGGTGCGCCATCCCCAGACGCGCGACCACCGAGGCCGCAACGGCAGGCGGGAGGTCCCCGCCCAGGGACCGCGCGGTCGCCCCGAGCACCGACTCGGCGTCGTGCGTCTGGCCGGAGCACGCGTGCACCTGGTTGACGATGATCCCGCCGCACGGCAACGCGCGCCGCTCGAACTCCGACAAGAAGAACGAGGCGACGTCGACGGAGCTCTCGGACGGCGCGCACACCGTGACGAACTGGGTCGTCGGGGCGCGGAACATGTCGAGCACCTCCTGGTGCCGCTTCCGAAACCCTTCGTACAACCCCTCGAAGTCGCGGAAGAACTGCGACAGGTCGTCGATGAACTGCTCTCCGAACACGCGGCCCAGCAAGTAGAAGACGACTTTGGACGTGCCGAACATCATGCCGCCGCGGCTCGACCGGCTCCCATCGAGGAACCAGGACAAAACGCGCTCGTCGAGGAAGTTCACCAACCGACCAGGGCTCTCGAGGAAGTCGAGGGCGTTCTTGACCGGGGGCGTGTCGAGCACGAGCAGGTCGTACGTGCCGAGCGCTGCGACATCGTAGATCTTCTCGGAGGCCATGTAATCCTGGCTTCCTGCGAACGTGTCGGCCATGTGCCGGTACACGTGGTTCGCGAGGATGCGCTCGCGCACCTCGTCGCTCGGCGCCACGCGATGGATCAGCGCGTCGAACGTGGACCGAGCGTCGAGCATCATCGCCCACAATTCGCCACCGGGCTTCACCCCTTCCATGCCGGAGAGGTCGATGCGGGCCTCGCGGTTGCCGAACTGATCGAGGCCGAGGCTGTTGGCGAGCCGACGCGCGGGGTCGATCGTGAGCACCATCGTGCGGCGGCCCGACAACGCGCCCCGCAAGGCGATCGCGGCCGCCGTGGTGGTCTTGCCGACGCCGCCAGCGCCGACGCACACCACCAGCTTCGTGCGGTCCAACCAAGGGTTCAGGTCCATTGGACCTCCCGCCGCGTGAGCCCGACCTGGCGCCCGAGGTGCACCGCGACCGTGGTGACGATCTCCCGCGGCACGCCGCCCCCACCGGCTGGTGGGATCAACGGCGGCTCGTGGCCGAAGCGCTCACGCAACCGATCGACCGAGGTCTTCGTGGCCTGTTCGAGCCGATCTTCCCACCGGCCGGCACGCACGAACTCACGCGCGACCGGATCGAGCGGCTGCTCGGCGAGGCGTGCGAGCAGCGAGCGCTCGTCCGTGGTGAGGCTCGGCAACGTGGCCCGATTGAGCAACACCACCGGCGGGCCGCCGATCAACGACGCCGCCGCCATGCGGTCCATCGTCTCCAAGGTCTCGTTGACGACCATCTCTTCGGGGAGCGCCACGAACACGAGCCGGCTCGTCGCCGCGCGCAGCCGCTCGGTCAGGTGCTCCGCGTGCGCGCGGACGGGACCGGACCGGAACAAGCCACGGGCGGAGCGCAGGATGTCGAGCAACGAGAACGCGTGGCCCGAGGCCGGCATGTCGACCACGACGAGGTCGTTCTGGTCACACAGCGCCCCGAGCCGGGACATGATGACGAGCTCGCGGCTGCCCGGCGTGAAGTCGAGGAACCGGTGCACCATCTTGTTCTCGAGCACGAGCCGCACGACGCGGGGCATCGGCACCATCTGCTCGATGAACCCTTCGAGCGAGCCCGTGAACTCGATGTTGGACAACGACAGGTTCGGCAGCACGTCGACCGGCTCGAAGCGCGGGACCCGGCCGAACACCGCGCCGCAGCTCGGGCGCTGGTTGTCGATCTCGCACAGCACCGTGCGGCGCCCCAGGCGCGCGCCGAGCAGAGCGAGCGCGCACGCGAAGGTCGTCTTGCCCGTGCCGCCCTTACCCGTGACCATGATCAGCTTGCTCGACTTGAGCAGCCCGGTCATCACGCCGGCGTCCATCAGACGTCCAGGTTGCGCACTGCGAGTGCGTTCTTCTGGATGAAGTCGCGGCGCGGCTCCACGGCGTCGCCCATCAGGATCGTGAACATCTCCTCGGCGCCAGCGAGGTCCTCGAGCTCCACCCGCTGCAGGATGCGCGCCTCGGGGTTCATCGTGGTCTCCCAGAGCTGGTCCGGGTTCATCTCACCGAGGCCTTTGTAGCGTTGCACCTCGAACCCGCGCTGGGCGAGCTCGAGCACGGCTTGGTGCAGGGCCGGCCACGTGTCGCAGGTGCGGGACACCGCGCCCGACCGGGCGACCGCCGGCAGCGTGACGCGCGCCGCCAGCTCGCTCCACGCGAGCTCGAGCGCGCGGATCTCGGTAGAGCCTGCACCCAACCGGATGTTTCGAACCTCGACCCCACGCTCGATCACGATCATGAGGTCCTCCCCGTCGGCGACGGCGGAGATGACACGAAGGTTCGGCTCGATCTCTTGCAGCCGGACGCGCAGCCGCTCGACGTGCACGTCGACCGACTCGGTCGGAGCGGCGAACCCGCCGTTCGACCACAACCACGCGTCGAGCAGCGCGCCGGGCTGCCGCCGGTCCAGCCGCTCCAGGCGACGGGCATACGCGCGGAGCTGGCGAAGGAACTCGTCGAGCGCGTCGCCCTCGAGCGGGACGGAGCCCTCCGCCGCGCCAGCGATGGAGACGCCCTTCATCGCCTGCTCGGCGAAGAAGACCTCCATCTCGGCGTCGTCCTTCAGGTACCGCGTCTGCTTCCCTCGCTTGACCCGGTACAACGGCGGCAACGCGATGTACAAGTGCCCGTCTTCCACCAACCGACGCATCTGCCGGTAGAAGAACGTGAGCAGCAGCGTGCGGATGTGCGACCCGTCGACGTCGGCGTCCGTCATGATGATGACGCGGTGGTAGCGCAGCCGACTCGCTTCGAAGTCCGGCCCGATGCCACACCCGAGCGCGCTCACGATCGTGCGGACCTCGTTGTTCGCGAGCATCCGGTCGATCGGCGCCTTTTCGACGTTGAGGATCTTGCCGCGCAGCGGAAGCACCGCCTGGTACTTACGATCACGGCCCTGCCGCGCCGAGCCGCCTGCGGAGTCGCCCTCGACCAGGTAGACCTCACAGAGCGCCGGGTCCTGCTCTTGGCAGTCCGCCAACTTTCCAGGAAGATCCGAACCTTCGAGCGCGGTCTTCCGACGGGCGAGCTCACGCGCCTTACGCGCCGCTTCGCGCACACGCGCGGCGTCCGACGCCTTCGCGACGATCGCCCGGGCGATCTGCGGGTTCTCCTCGAAGAAGGCGAACAACTTGTCCGCGCTGAGGGCCTCCACCAGACCCTTCGCGTCGGAGTTCCCGAGCTTGGCCTTCGTTTGGCCCTCGAACTGCGGGTTGCGCATGCGCACCGCGAGCACCGCGGTGAGGCCTTCGCGAACGTCGTCGCCGCCGAGGTTCTCGCCGCGGTTGTTCTTCAGCAGCCCGTTCGCCTGCGCGTACCCGTTCAAGCAGCGCGTGAGCGCGGCGCGCAGGCCGGAGACGTGCGTGCCGCCGTCGACCGTGTGCACGTTGTTGACGAACGAGACCGTGGTCTCCGTGTACGCGGCCGTCCATTGCAGCGCGAGCTCGACCTCGAGATCCCCGTTCCCGCCGAACACGTAGATCGGCGGCGTGTGCACCAGGGTCTGCCCGCGGTTGAGGTGCTCGACGAACCCGACGATGCCGGAGGGATCGTAGAACACATCGGTCCGACCGTCACGATCGTCGCGGAGGCGCAGCGTGAGCCCGCGGTTCAGGAACGCGAGCTCCCGCAGACGCGCCGCAAGGATCGCGTTCTCGAACTCGATGGTCTCTTCGAAGATGGTCGCGTCGGGCAAGAAGCGCACGCGCGTGCCCCGCTGCGGCGCTCCGTCCGGGCCGATCGGGGCGGGCCCCACCACGGTGAGCGGGCTGTGCGGCACGCCGCGGGCGTAGATCTGCCGGTGATGCAGGCCTCCGCGCCAGATGTCGAGCTCGAGCACCTCCGACAGCGCGTTCACGCAGCTCACGCCGACCCCGTGCAGACCGCCCGAGACCTTGTACGAGCCCGAACCGAACTTTCCCCCGGCGTGCAGGATCGTCATGACGACTTCGGCGGCGGACTTCCCCTCCTCGTGCATGTCGACCGGGATGCCGCGACCGTTGTCGGTGACGGTGCAGTAGCCGGACTCGTCGATCCACACCTCGATGGACGTGCAGTAGCCAGCGAGCGCCTCATCGACCGAGTTGTCGACGACCTCGTACACCAGGTGGTGGAGTCCACGCGGACCGGTAGACCCGATGTACATGGAAGGCCGCTTTCGCACGGCCTCCAAGCCTTCGAGAACCTGAATGCTGGACGAATCATAGTCCTGCGGTGCAGGAAGCTCCGTCGCCATCGCCCCTCGTTGGCGCGTTCTGACGCCTTGACCGCGCCTCGCGCACGGGCGTCACGCTTAGCGCGTCCGCGCCCTCGGGGCCACCGTCAACCCGCGATCAATGGACGATAGAAGCTCACCAATCTCCGAGATCAGGCGTAAGTATCCCGCGTCGGACGGTCACCCGGAGGGTCTCGGACCGCGGCAGCGCCGACAACCACCGCGGGTCCGTCGTGGTCGCGAACAGCTGTGCGCCTACCTCCGTCAGGACGCCGACGAGCCGGTTCATCCGGCCGGCGTCGAGCTCCGAGCCCACGTCGTCGAGCAGGAACGGGGGCACGACGCCGCGATCACGGGCCGCGAGCAGCTCGGCGAGCTTGAGCGACAGCACGAGGCTGCGGATCTGGCCTCGGGAGGCGTAGGTGCGCGCGTCTTGCCCGCGCAGGCCGATCCGGACCTCGTCGCGCTGCGGCCCACGCAGCACGACGCCGCGCCGCAGCTCGTCCGGGCGTGCGCTGGCGAGGGCCTCGGCCAGCGCGTCGGCGCGCGACGCGAGATCCGCTCCGGCCGCGTCGCCACGCCACGACATCGCGACGGGCTCGTCTTCTCCCGCGATGTCCCGATAGACCGCCGACACGTACGGCATCAGCTGCTCGAGCATCGACGCGCGACGCGCCGAAAGACGCGCGCCTGTGGCCGCCAGATCCGCGTCGAGCGCGTCGAGCAGCCCGACGTCGGCGGCGTTCCCACGAAGGAGCGCCGACTTTTGGGCGATGATCCGCCGAACACGGAGCACGAGCTCCAGGTGGCTCGGGCTCGCGGTGAACGCCGCCCGATCGATCCACGCGCGCCGACGCGCCGGCTCCCCGGAGACGACGTCCAGGTCGGACGGGACGAACACGACGGCGCGAAAGCCGTCGAAGTAGTCGAGGATCGACCGAACAGACTTGTCGTCGACGCGCGCCTCGCGCCCGCTGCCTTCAAGGCGCACCTCGTGCGCGCGCGTGACGCCGCCGAACGCGACCTCGCCACGGACGACCGCCGAGCTGGCCCCGAATCGGACCAGCTCGCGGCCACGACCGCGCAGCGGCTTGAGCGCCGCGAGCAGGTGAATGGCCTCCAGCGCGTTCGTCTTGCCTTGCCCGTTCTCACCGTGGAACACCACGAACGGCGCGTCCAGCCCGAGCGTGAACGGCTCCAGGTTGCGGAAGCCGTTCGCCCGCAGCGACACCAACCGCACGGGTCAGTCGAGGCGCATCGGCATGACGACGAAGAACGCGTCGTCTCGCTCCGGGTCGCGCACGATGCACGGGGCGAGCGCGTGGCCGAGCGCAAGCGTGACGTACTCGCCGTCGATGACCTCGAGCACGTCGGACAGATAGCGAGCGTTGAACCCCGCGACGATCGGGTTCCCTTCGAGCTCTACCGGCATCGACTCCACGATGTCGCCGCGGTCGGCGCTGCTCACCGAGACCGTGAGCTCCGCCGCGTCGAACGCGAACCGGACCGCGCGCACGCGCTCCGCGACCATCAAGATGCCGACGCGCTTGAGCAGCTCGACGAGCTCCTGGCGGCGCAGGCGGATGAGGTGCTGCGGCTGCCCGACGGGCAGGACCCGCTCGTACTCGGGGAACTCGCCGTCGATCAGGCGGAACCAAAACATCGACCCGGGCCGGGTGAGGCGCATCGAGCCATCGCCGAACGCGAGCTCGACCGGCTCGGTCGACCCCGCGTCGAGCAGACGACGGAGCACACCGAGCGCCTTACGCGGCACCAGCCGCCGGGCGCCCACGCGGAGCTCCCCGTCGAAGACGGCCTCGCTCGCCGCGAGGCGGTGGCTGTCGGTGGCGACCATGCGCACCCGATCGCCGCCGACCGAGTGCATCGCCGCGCCGTTGAGGCCGTAGCGGTTGTCGTCTGGGGAGACCGCGAACGACGTCTGATCGACCATCCGGAGCAGCGCGGCCTCCTCCAGCGTGGCCCGACCGTCGACGTCGAACGCAGGCAGCGGCGGGTAGTGCGACGCTGGTGAGCCCGGCAGCTTGAACGACGAGCGGCCGGACGAGATCTCGAGGCGCTGCCCGGCCACGAGCTTGAGGTGGACCGTGGGCTCCGGCAGCGCCCGCGCGATCGCGTGCAGGCTCTGCGCGTCTACCGACAGCTCGCCGGGCGTGGTCACGTTCGCCGCGAGCTCACCGACGTAGGCGACCTGGGTGTCGGTCGCGGTGAGCCGCAACGTCTCGCCCTGCGCGAACAGCAGGACGTGCGACAAGACGGGCTGGGTGCTGCGCCGCTCGACGATGTTCTGGACGCGGGCCAAGCCCCGCGCGAGTGCGTCACGATCGATGTACAGGTCCATGGTCGCTCCGAAGCGCGCTGCTCTATCTCGATCCTCTCAGGATCGTGATCAGATCGTCGTAGTAGAAGGGACGGCCGATTTTGTGGATAACGGATCTTAACCGACGTATGACCTATATTATGGCCGTGGGCGGTTGGTGCACCGACTGGTGCATGAAGCGGCCCTGCTGGGGGTGGATCGGGGAAGGCTCCGCCCGTCCACGATCCAGGCACCAGTCTCCCACGAGTTATCCACGGCTTTTCCAGGAGCTCGGGTTACGGCATCTTGAGGCCCAGCGATTGGCCAATCAGCCGCACCTGGTGCTCGAGGTTCGGGTCTTCTGCGAGGTCCTTCGCCGTCTTTTGGAACCCGTGGAGCACGGTGGTGTGGTCGCGCCCGAACTCCCGCCCGAGGTCTTCGAGCGAGTGGCGCGTGTACTTACGCGAAAGGTACATGGCGATGTGACGCGGCACCGTGAGCTTGCGGGTGCGCCGGGTGCCGGTCAGATCGGCGGAGCGCAGGCCGAAGAACCGGGCCACCGCCGCGATGATCGTCGATGGCGCCAGGTCGGGCTGGGTCATCGGCGTGGTGAACAGGTCCGGCAGCCGCCGGCGCGCCGCGCCCAGGCTCAGCGGCTCGTCGTTGAGGCGCGCCATCGCCTGTAGGCGCGACAGCTTGCCTTCGAGTTCTCGAACACTCCCCGACGCGCCGTTCGCGATCTCGGTGGCGAGGTCGATCGGGAGCGAGAGGCCGAGCTGCTCGGCCTTCTGGATCAGGATCGCCTGCAGCGTCTCACGGTCGGGTGGTTGCATATCCGCGAGCAACCCACCTTCGAAGCGCGTGCGGAGCCGAGGCTCCAGCTTGTCGATGTCTTTGGGGACGACGTCCGAGGACAGCACGATCTGGCGCCCCGAGGACTGCAGGGCGTCGAACGTGTGGAAGAACTCCTCTTGTGTCCTGTCTTTTCCGCTGAGCGTCTGGATGTCGTCGACCAGGAGCACGGTCGCGCGCTTGCGGTACTTGGCGCGGAAGTCGTCCATGCGCTTGAAGCGCAGGCAGTCGATCATCTCGTTCATGAAATCTTCCGCCGTCACGTAGACGATGCGGGCTTCCGGCGCGCGGCCGAGGATCTGGTTGGCGATCGCGTGCATGAGGTGGGTCTTGCCGAGGCCGGTAGCTCCATAGATGAACAGCGGGTTGTACTGCTCCGCCGGGTGATCGGAGACGGCTCGAGCGGCCGCGTGGGCGAACTTGTTGCACTCACCGACGACGAAATTGCCGAAGTGCTTGGCCGTCATGACGCCGACGGCCCGGGACGGCTCTTCCGCGACGAGCGCGCCGTCCGTCCGTGGGACCTCCGAGGTTACGGCGTCTTCTGCGGCGACGAGCTCGACTCGGTAGGCCCGGCCGTCTTCGCGCAACAGGGCGCGCTCGAGCTCGGCCTGATAGTTCTCACGGATCCAATCGGCGTAGTACCGGTTCGGGACCTCGAGCACCAGCGTCACGCTCGACTCACCGCCGTCTACGGTGCGACCAGGCTCGGGCCGCGCGTCGATCGGCGTCGCGCGCTTGAGCCAGATGTCGACGTCTTGCGCGCCGACGGCGGTTTGAACCGCGAGGAGAACGCGGTCCCAGAGGTCGGGGAGGTGCATGGGGCTCCGGCAACGACCCGTCCGCGAAGTCGCTCGATCCGGGCCAGGGTCCGGGTGTGTTATCGTGGTTCGAGGGGTCGTCCAACGCTCACGACACTCTGTCGTTGGATCACGTGGCGCGCAGCGCCGGGGGCCGGTCCGGTGAGGCGCTTGCGACGGGTGCTTGACCGAGGGCGCTTCGGGCGATAGGGCGGCGGGCCCGCGCGGAGGCGCAGTCTCGACGCGGGTTGTATCGGTCGAGGGCACGGTTCGTCCAGGTCCCACCGTCAGGCCTGCGATCCCTGCGCACCCACCGACCAGGAGGTCATCATGAAGCGCACCTTTCAGCCACACAACAAGCGGCGCCACCGCACGCACGGGTTCCGGGCGCGCATGGCCACTCCCGGTGGTCGCACCGTGCTGTCCCGTCGTCGTGGTAAGGGCCGTAAGCGGCTCGCCGTGACCAGCGCGAGCAAGAGCCGCTGACGCCGGTTCGCCGCTCGTCGGAGGCGTTCCCGCGTGCTCTTCGCCTTCGGAAGCGCGCCGACTTCGTACGCGTGCAGTCGCGCGGCCGCTCGTTCGGTACGGCGGACCTGCTCGTTCGCTGGGAGCGGACCGCGGGCGCGCCTCGCGTCGGCCTGACCGTGAGCAAGAAGGTGGGCAACGCCGTGGTGCGGAACCGGGTCAAGCGCTGGCTTCGCGAGGCCGTGCGGCGTGAGCCGCTGTTCTGGTCCGCGGGCGCGACGGTGGTGTTCATCGCGCGCGCCTCCGCGGCCGCCGCTGGATATCGTGGCCTCGGAGCGCAGGTTCGCTACGTGGCGGGGCGCATCGGACCGAGCGGAGGCGGCCGTTGAAGTTCGTTCTCGTGGGGCTCATCCGCGTGTACCGCCGCTACGTGTCGCCGCTAACGCCGCCATCTTGCCGGTTTCAGCCTACGTGCTCCGCGTACACGCTCGAGTCGATCGAGCGCTTCGGTTCCCTTCGTGGTTCGTGGCTCGGGCTTCGCCGCCTGCTGCGCTGCCATCCGTTCCACCCGGGCGGGTTCGACCCCGTGCCGCCGGCAGAGAGCTGAGCATTGGATCGTCGCAGCCTGATCGCCATCGTCGCCGCGATCGCCTTCTACTACCTCTGGCTCATGTGGGTGCAGTCCACCCAGCCGCCGCCGGCGCCTGAGCCCGCCACGCCGATCGCTTCGGAGGCAGCGGCGCCCGTCGTCCCGTCCGCCGTCGCGGCGCCGGTGTTGGTCGGCCCGGAGCGGACGATCGTCCTCGATTGGTGCGACGTCAGCACCCAATGGTCGAACCGCACCGGCGGCATGTCGGGCGGGGCGGTCACCGGCTACACCGCGCCGTACGCCGTGACGCCGTGGTGGATGTGGGGCATCAGCCTCGTCACGGACGGCCTGACCTCGTGGGTGCCGTACGGCGAGGACACCGGCCCGGCCGCGCCGTTGCCGCCCGGCAGCGCTGGGGTGGTCGCCGGGTCAGGTCCGGTCGGTCGGGCGCTCGCCCCGGTGGAGCTGTCGAAGTCTGGCGCCGGGGTCGCGCTCCGTCGTGTCACGACCGAGGGGCTCGAGGTTCGCACGCAGGTCACGCCGGGCGACGGCTGCTTCGCCGACGTCACGGTCACGTGGACCAACAGCGGCTCGTCGCCGTATACCGGCCCGCTGTGGCTCGGCACGTACGGCGAGCTGCCGAAGGAGACGAGCCGGTACCACAAGTCGCCGCGGCCGCTGCTGTCCGTAGAGGAAGACGTCGAGGAGCTGACCGACCTCGAAGATCTCGACGGGGTCACCACGTTCGAGGCGCTCGAGGGCCACGCGGACTTCCTGGCCGTCGCCGACACGTACTTCGGCACGTTCTTGTTGCCGTCCGCGGAGAGCGAGGGCCGCGCCGGGTTCTCGACGATCCCTGGGCCGAACGGTGTCATGCACGGCGTGCACCACGTGGTGGAGCGCACGCTCGCGCCGGGCGCGACCCACACCGAGGCGCTCCGGTTGTACGCGGGTCCGTTGTCGTTCTCCCGGCTCGGTGAGGTCGACCCGGCGCTCGAGGGGGCGATTCAGCTCGGCTTCTTCGGCTTCTTCGGGCGCATCTTGTTGTGGTTGCTCGAGGCGCTGCACGGCGTCGTCGGGAACTGGGGCTTGTCGATCATCGGGCTGACGCTGCTGGTCAAGGGCGTGTTCTTCCCGCTCACCCAGATGAGCTTCCGCAGCTCGCAGGCCATGCAGGCCGTGCAGCCGAAGGTGCTCGAGATCAAGGCGAAGTACGAGAACGATCCGGAAGAGCTCAATCGGCAGATGATCAAGCTCTGGCGCGAGAACGGCGTCAACCCGGCCGGAGGGTGCATCCCGATGCTCGTTCAGCTCCCGGTCTGGCTCGCGCTGTACCAGGTGCTGCTCACGAGCGTCGATCTGTATCACACCAAGTTCCTCTACCTCGACGATCTGTCGGCCCCGGATCCGTACGGGGTTCTGCCGCTGATGGCCGTGGTGCTCATGGTCGCGCAGCAGCAGATGATGCCGGTGCCGAACATGGATCCGACGCAGGCGAAGATCTTGAAGATCATGCCCATCGCGTTCGGCCTGTTGTTCTTTACTTTTCCCTCGGGGCTGGTGGTCTACATCTTCGTCAATACGGTCCTGACGATGGTGCAGCAGTGGCTCATCAAGCGCAGCTTTGGAGCGAGGACCGCGACTCAGGGGAGCGCAGCATGACGTCTCAGGTGCCAGACGGTGTCGTAACGGTGATTGGCGAAGGGGCCGATCTGGGCGCAGCGGTCGAAAACGCGGCGGCGAAGCTGGGGGTAGAGGTCGGCCAGGTTCGGCACAAGCTCGATCTGTCGCACTTCCGGAGCACCTCGGGCGCGACGGTCGCGCGGTCGACGGTGAAGGTGATCGCGTGGCAAGCAGCGCCCGGCGAGGTCGTGGCCCCGCGCGCGGCGCCCGCCCGCGAGGAGCGTGAGCCCCGCGAGGAGCGT
>CAIUDO010000019.1 GCA_903897935.1 uncultured Pseudomonadota bacterium | reverse complement strand
TCGGTGTCGGTGTCCGTGTCGGTGTCGGTGTCGGTGTCCGCGTCGGGCGCGACCGTCGGGGCCGTGTCTTCGCCACCCTTGCAGGCGACGAGCGAGATCAGGACGAGGGTGGTGACGAAGCGGCTGGTCATGGATCCTCCGTGGGGCGCGTGCGGTGCGCTTGCGCCCGTCAAGTGGCAGCACCGAGCGATCGGTTCGCGCCTTTTTCGAGCCCGCGGCACCACCCACGCGGTTCCTTCGGGCGTCCCTGCGTTACGCGCACCGCCGGAGGCGTTCGTGCCCGATCGCCCGACCCCCAACGACGGAGCGCCCGACCTCCGCGCCCAGGCGCCGCCGGAGCCCGCCGGGCTCAGCCGCGATCTGGGCCTGGAGATGCTGCTCCAGGCGCTGGACATCGCAGAGCACCCCGCCCGGATCGGGCGCTTCGTGGTGCACGAGCGCCTCGGGCGCGGCGGGATGGGGTCGGTGTTCCGGGCCTTCGACCCGGAGCTTCAGCGCGAAGTCGCGGTAAAGGTCCTCGAGGGGACCGTCGACGAGGCCGGCGCCGCCGCGGTCCGCCACGAGGCGCGCGCGCTCGCCCGCCTCGCCCACCCGAACGTCGTCGCCGTGTACGAGCTCGGGATCGAGCGAGACCAGCTCTTCTTGGCGATGGAGTACGTGCCCGGCCAGACGGTCGCCGAGCGCGCGGGTAGCCACGCCCCACCCGCCGCCCACGAGCTCGTCGCGTGGTTCGTACAAGCGGGCCGGGGGCTCCAGGCCGCGCACGACGCCGGGCTGATCCACCGGGACATCAAGCCCGCCAACCTGCTCGTCGCGGACGACGGGCGGGTGCGCGTCGCGGACTTCGGGCTCGCTTGCCACGTCGACGTGCCGCGCCCCGCCCTCGCGGGCACGCCCTCCTACATGGCGCCGGAGGTGATCGGCGAGGGGCGCGCCTCGATCTACAGCGACCAATACGCGTTCGCGGCGTCGTTGTGGCGCCTGCTCGACCCCACCGCGCCTTTACGTAGCCCGGACGCCCGTGTCCCCCTCGGCGTACGCGACGCGCTCACCCGCGCGCTCGCTGAGCGGCCCGAGGACCGGTGGCCGTCGGTCGCCGCCTTGATCGACGCGCTCGCCCCGTCGGAGGCCGCGAACCCACGCGCGCGGCAACGCGACCTGCTGCTCCAGCGCGTCGACCGCCTGTGGATCCAGGGCGTGCTCCGCGCGTCGCTCGCCGACGGTCCGGTGTTCGACCTGCCGATGTCGGGCGGAGAAGCCTACGTCGACGCGCCGTGGGGCGGGCGGGCGAGCGGGGAGACCAGCGGCGCGGGCTTGTCCGGGCTGCTGGAGGCGGGCCACGGGTCGTTGTTGTTGCTCGGTGAGCCCGGCGCCGGAAAGACGACCACGCTCCTACGCCTCGCCGACGCCCTGCTCGCCGACGCGCGCCTCGATCCGCGCGCCCCAGCGCCGGTCGTGCTGTTGCTCGACTCATTGGCCGACCACCGCGGCACCGTCGAGGCGTGGATCGAGCAGGAGCTCGTCGCGAAGTACGGCTTGCCGCGCCAGAGCGTCCGCGCGTGGATCGCCGCGGGCGAGCTCGTGTTGCTGCTTGACGGGCTCGACGAGATCGCGGTGGCCCATCGGGAGCGCTGCGTGGCCGGGCTGAACGCGTTTCGCGAAGCGCGCGGGATCCCGATGGCGGTGACGTGCCGGACCAGCGACTACGCGAGCATGAGGCGCCTGCGGTTCGGCCACGCCGTCGTGCTCGACCCGCTGCCTCGGGAGCTGGTCTCCGGCTACCTGCGCAGCGACGGCGACGCGCTCGACGCCACGCTGTGCACGCCGCTGATGGTGGGGTTGCTGGCGCGCTCCGACCTGCCGCCTCCAGACGGCGTCGCGCGGCTGCCGTGGTTGTACGGGCGGTACGTCGATCATCGGCTCGGCGCCGACGTCCCCACCGCCGATCGGCGCGCGCTGCTGGGCGCGCTCGGCTACCTCGCGACCGCGATGACCCGAAGCGACCGCACCGAGCTGTGGCTGGAGCAGCTCGCGCCCGAGTGGGCGCTCGACGGCGCCCGCCGGATCGCGGCGAAGGGGCTCGCGGTTGTGATGCTCACCGCGTGCTGCGTCGGCGCCAACGTGGTGGTGGGGTCGGTCGTCGAAGGCGACCCGTTCTCCGGCTTGTTGTTCGGTTTGTGCTCTGTCCCGATGATCCTGGTCTTCAACGGCGGCCTGCGCATCCAGCCCGTCGACCGGCTCCGGTTCAGCGGCCGGAGACTCGCGCGGATGCTCCCGATCGCGCTCGGCCTCGGGGTCGTCGCGGGCGCACTGTACGGCTTGTTCTACGTGCTGTGGGTCAACATCGTGTTCGGCGCGGTCGCTGGGCTGGTGACCACGATCACGGTGGCGTTCGAGCCGTCCTTGCGTGAGAGCGGCATCCGTCCGAACCAGGGCATGCGCCAGTCGTTGATCAACGGGCTCGGCGTCGGCGCGCTGGGCTTCGTGCTGGGCGGGGTCGCGCTCGGCTACGTCGCGGTGCCGTTGGTGCTGCCGTACCTCGAGCCCCCGTCGACGCTGGTGGGGCTCACCCACCCGGAGCGATCAGCGGCGGCGGTCGCTGGCCCATTGCTGGGCTTGATCGCCGGGATGGTGCGAGGGGGCTGGGCCGTGCTGCAGCACGTCGCGGTTCGTGTGGTGCTGGCGGCGTCGACCCCGGTGCCGCTGCGCCTCGTGCCGATGCTGGATCGCGCCGTCGAGCTCGGCCTCATGCGACGGGTCGGCGGCGGCTTCTTGTTCTTGCACCGGACGTTTCAGGCGTACCTGGCGGAGCGGTGGGCCGCGACGCCCCCGCCGCCCGGCCGGTAGCGAGGCCCCTACTGCGGCGGGCCGTCCGGGCGGTGCCGCACCCGGGCGCGCCACGCGTCGAGCAGCTCGCGGGCGCTCCTGCTGTCGTCGTCTTGGGAGGGCACGCGGGCGATCGCGCTCGCGAGCTGCTCGCGGGCGCGGAACAAGCGGCTCTTCACCGTGCCCGGCGGGACGTCGAGCGCCTCCGCCAGCTCGGCCACGCTGAGATCTTCCCAGTAGAACAGCTCCAGCACGATCTGGGACTCGACCGGGATCATCTGCAACGCGGTGACGAGGTCGCGCCGCTCCTTTCGCGCGACCGCTTGGGTCCACACGCCCGGCTGCAGGTCGGCGATCGAGCGCTCCTCGAAGTCCGGCTCGCGCTCCCGGTCCCGCGCGCGGCTGCGGATGTGCTCGAGCAGCACGAACCGCGCGACCGCGAAGATGAACGCCCGGAAGCGGCCGGTGCCTTCGAACGTCGCCGCGCGCTCGTGGCACCGCAAGAAGGTACGCTGAACCAGATCATCGGCGTCAGGTCCGGCTTTGGTCCGGAAGAATCGCGCCACCGCATCGTAGTGAGCGGTGACGATCTCGCGCCCGGCGGCGCGATCCCCAGCGGCCCACGCGAGCACCAACGCGCGCTCGTCGCTCATGACCCCTCCCAACGTGACGACGGGTTTCACCCCGTAGTGACCCCAGCGCCGATCTGGTTCACGAGGAAGCCGCGCCGCGGGGATCAGGGGCACACCACCCCGACCTCGCGGGCCTCCAGCGTGAGCAGCTCGAGCGCGAGGCGCGGGCGCAGGGTGACCCGGAGCGTCGCCCGGTAGCCGCTGCCGTCGGGCGCGTTGCCGTAGACGAGCCAGTCGAGCGCGCCGTCGCCGTCGTAGTCGCGGATGGGCAGCGCCCCGCTGACCACGTCGGCGCCGGGCGACGCGAACACCACCCCCGCGTGGGTCACGCTGCCGTCGCGGTCGACGAGGAGGACGGCGACCTGCCCGTCGCGCTCGCCGACGGTCGCGAGCACGGGCGGCGCCCCCTCGATGCGCGTCTTGCGCGCGGTGCGTACGACGACGCCATCCTCTTGCGCGGGCGCGACGTCGGTGCGGCCGCCCGGCTGCACGCGCGTGGCGGGGCCCAGCGCCTCGGCGGCGCGCCAGGTGGCCCGCTCGACGGCCGCCGCCGGCACCGGCACCGCGTCTTCGAAGGCGACGTCTGGTCCTGGCGGGAACCACGCGACGCCGCCGCCGGGGTCGTCGACCCACAGGCCGCCGGCGCACGGCTGGTCGTTACGGGTGGCGGTCAGCCCGGTGCGCGCCCCGACGCGCCCCCGCTCGGGCACCCACACGCCGCTGACGACCGGCCACGCGCCGCGCCACGGGACCTCGGGGTGGGTTGCCGGCGCCGTCGACACCGGGAGCTGGCCGGGCGCCGCTTCGGCGGCGACCTCGGGTGCCGGGGCGACCTCGGGAACGGCCGGGACCGGGTCGGGAGTCGAACAAGCGAGCCACCACCACACGCGCCCTCCACAGCCACAAGCTACCATCGCGTCGGAGGCGCGGTGACCTCGACCGACGACCCGTATCGCGACCCGAAGCTGTATGACCTCGAGTACCGCGATCAGCACGACGACATCGACCACTACCTCGACGTCGCCCGCGCCCACGCCGGCGACGCGCCGCTGCTCGAGCTCGGCATCGGGAACGGGCGGATCGCGCTCCCGTTGGCGCGCGCGGGCGTGGCGGTCGACGGCGTCGACGGCTCACGCTCGATGTTGCACGACCTGCAGGAGCGCCTCGCGGGTGAGCCCGCCGACGTGCGTGCGCGGGTCTCGGCCCGGTACGGCTTGTTCACGACGTTCGAGGTGGAGCGCCGGTACCGGCTGGTCACGCTCCCGTTCAACGCGCTGCACCACTGCCCGGACCACCGGGCCGTGCTGGCGCTGTTCGACCGGGTGCGGGCGGCGCTGACGCCGGACGGGGTGTTCGCGTTGGACTGTTACCTGCCGGACCCGGCGTTGTACCGGCGGGATCCGAACCAGACGTACGAGCACCGGACGTTTGTCGACCCGCGGTTCGGGGGCGCGTTGTACTCGTGGGAGCGGTCCTGGTACGACACGCTCGCGCAGACGCACCACGTGATCTACGCGTACCAGCGCCCGGGGCGGGTCGCCGAGGAGCTGCACCTCCGCTTGCGCATGTTCTACCCGGCCGAGTTGTTCGGGCTGTTCGACCTGGGCGGCTTCGAACCCGTGCAGATCGCTGGAGAATTCGACGGGCGGCCGCTGGACGGGGCGTCGATGAAGGTGGTCGCGCTGCTGCGCGCGCGCCGGTGATCGGTGGGGTCCGCGGATCCGGAGCGCGGGCGTTCACCCGCCGGCCTCGCGAGCGAACGATCCGGAGCGCGGGCGTTCAGCCCGCCGGACCGCGGGCTTTCAGCCCGCCGGCCTCGCGAGCGAACGATCCGGAGCGCGGGCTTTCAGCCTGCCGGACCGCGGGCTTTCAGCCCGCCGGCCTCGCGAGCGAACGATCCGG
>CAIUDO010000018.1 GCA_903897935.1 uncultured Pseudomonadota bacterium | reverse complement strand
TGTAGTTGCCGGTCGACCGCGAGAACTCCGCCCACGGCGTGATCGTGTAGATGCCCGTCCGGTCGGTCGTCGTCGTGATGCGGGCGTCGGTCCCGTCGGTGCCGCCGTCTTCGTTGTAGGTGACGAGCGCGCAGTCGGGATCATACAGGTTCACGATCGGGTCGAACGCGGACGACAGGTGGTCGATCACGATGTCGTCGCCGTAGAACGCGTAATACTCGACGTCGTCGTAGTAGAAGCTGCCGCCGAAGTCGCTGTCGCTGTTCTGCAACGACTCGGACAGGCTGTCGGCGTACGGCGAGGTCAACACGTCGAGGGTGGAGGTGTCGAGCACACAATTCTGCCCGACGACGTAGCTGTCGTCGATGAGCTCCAGCACGTAGCCGCCGGACTCGCCGGGGTTCGTGCTGGTTACGACGACGGTCCAGATGCCATCGTACGGGATCCGCACCTGCAAGAACGGGTTCGTGTCGCGGCCGCCGGTCCCGGTCGACGCGTACACCGCGCACGTCGGATCGTACAGCTTGAGCCACCCGTCGAAGTCCTGCGACCACGCGTGAAACGCGAGATCCATGCCGCCGACCGCCTGAACCTCCCAGTCGTCCGACCGGTAGTCGAGGCCGTCGGGGGTGTCGGCCCCGTCGAGGGCGCCCGACACCTGGAAGTAGCGGAGGTCGCTCATGATCGCGTCGTCGTCGAAGCAGTTGGTGCCGAGGCAGCCCTCGTCTTCGATGGCGTCGCAGTCGTTGTCGAGGCCGTCGTCGCACAGCTCGGCGGCGGCGGGGTTCACGAACGGGTTGCCGTCGTCGCAGTCGAGCGGGTTGTCGGTGAACCCGGTCGGCTGGGCGCACGCGATCGTGGTGGTGTCGACGTCGCCGTAGCCGTCCCCGTCGACGTCGGCCCACCACGACACGGCGCAGTCGACCACCTCGACCCGCACCGTCGCGAGCCCGACGAGGCCGAGCGCGTCGGTCGCTTCGAGCGAGACGTCGTGCACGCCGACCGAGAGCGCCGGCGCCGTGAACGACACGACGCCGCTGATCGAGGGGACCGGGCGGTCGAGCGCACCGTCGAGGCTCGACGTCCACACCACCTCGAGGTCGCTGGCGGCGTCGGCGTCGTCGGACACCACGCCCTGAAACAGCACGGGCGTGCCGGCTTCTACCGAGGTGCCGTCCGCCGGGTCGAGGATCTCGACGACCGGCGACCCGAGGCCCGCCGCCCCGACCACGAGCACGACCTCCGCGGTGCCGATCGCGTTCGACGGGTCGCGCACCTCCAGGGTCACCGCGACGTCGGAGGCGGCGATCGGCACGTCGCACAAGTTGGTGCCGTCCTCGGCGGGGGCGGCGGGCGCGCACACCTCCACCCCGTCGGCGAGCCACGACGCGAGCAGGTCCGCGGTCGCGTCGTCGGCGTCGGTCACCTGGCCACGCAGCGACGCTGTCGCCCCGGCCGCGACCTGATCGCCGTCGGCGTGCGACAGGATCGTGGCCTCAGGCCCGTTGTTGTACTTCGTGACCCCGAGGTCCCCCGTGCAGCCGACCACCCACCAGATCATGGCTCCCCCGGGCCGGGAGTGTAGCAGCGGGTTCGGGCGTCGAGGCCGACGAGATCGGCCACCGCGTCCGCGCTGGTGGCGTCGGGGCCGCTCGTGAACCACGCCGCGAGCACCTCCCGGGCGACGTCGCGCGACAACGAGCGGTTCGACAAACACAACACGTTGGCGTCGTTCCACACGCGCGCGCCGGCGGCGGTCGGGGCGTCGCCGCACAGCGCGGCGCGCACCCCGGCCACCTTGTTCGCCGCGATCGAGACGCCGGTGCCGGTCCAGCACGCGAACACGCCCATCGCGCAGTCGCCCGACGCCACCGCTTGCGCGGCCGCCTCGGCCGCCGCCACGTACGGCACCTCCGAGCCCTCGACGAAGCTCCCGAACCGGACGACGTCGTGCCCGTGCTGCTCCAGCCACGACACGACGTCGGCGTGCACCGCGTACGGCTCGTCCGACGTCACCGCGATCCGCATCTTGCCTCCCCGCCCCGCATAGCAGCCCCCGACCCACCGCACGATCCCAGGCCGCCGTCGCGCGTCGCCGAAGGGCACGCTACAGCCACGCCATGGGCCTGCTCCCCCTCGTGCTGCTCGCGTGCCGCCCGGCGCCGGTG
>CAIUDO010000017.1 GCA_903897935.1 uncultured Pseudomonadota bacterium | reverse complement strand
TCGGTGTCGGTGTCGGTGTCGGTGTCGGTGTCGGCGTCCGCGTCGACATCGGTGTCGGTGTCGGTGTCGGCGTCCGCGTCGGTGTCCGCGTCTGCGTCGATGGGGGTAGCGGTCTCTTTGCCGCCGCAACCGAGCGCGAGCAGCGCCAGCAAGCCGAACGAGAAGGTGCGCATCTGTCCTCCGAAGTGTGGGGGCGCAGTCTAGCTGTTCGCCGGACACGCGGCGACGCAAAATGCGTTGACCCTGATGAGAACGGGATCAGGCCGATAATCCGCCGTCGATGACGAAGCTTTGGCCCGTGACGTACGACGCGCCCGGGCCGCACAAGAACCGGACCATCGGCGCGATCTCGCTCGCGAGGCCGAGCCTGCGCAGGGGGATCTGCTCCTTGGCGCCCTCGAGCACGGCGTCGGGCAGGCCGCGCGTCATGTCGGTGTCGATGAAGCCCGGGACCACGGCGTTGACCCGGACGCCGCGGCGGCCGACCTCGCGCGCGAGCGTGCGCGTGAGCGCGAGCACGGCGGCCTTCGACGCCGCGTAGTTCGCCTGGCCGGGGTTGCCGCGGAGCGCGCTGACGCTCGCGAGGTTGATGATCACGCCGTCGCGGCGCCGAACCATCGCGGGGAGCACCGCGCGCGCCATCCGGAACGACCCGCCCGCGTTCACCGACAGGACGTCGTCCCACTGGGCGTCGCTCATGCGCATCGCGAGGCCGTCCGCGGTCATGCCCGCGTTGTTGACGAGGATACGCACCGGGCCGACCGCCTCCGCCGCCGCGACGAGGGCCTCGCAGCCGGCGGTGTCGGCGACGTCGCCTTGTACGGCGAGCCCATCGATCTCTGCGGCCACCGCCGCAGCGTTGGCTGCCCCGGAGCGGTACCCGATCACGACCTTGGCGCCCGCGCGCGCGAGCTCGAGCGCGATCGCGCGGCCGATGCCCCTCGATCCCCCCGTGACGACGGCGACTTGTCCCGCGAGCTCCACGTTCGACCTCCCGCGCCGCGGCGCGCGCGCAATAGACCGCGCGGGGGGCCGGCGCGCAAGCGCGCGCGTGATCAAGCGGGGACGCGCCCCCGCGCGATGCCGGGCCACCCTTCGATCACGGCGACCAGGCGGTCTATGCCGACCGCGATCCCGGAGGTTGGCGGCATCCTGCCGACGGCGTCGATGAGATCGAGGTCGACCGGGTGCGGGGGCTCGCCGCTGGCGACCCGCGCGGCGTTGCTCTGCACGAAGCGACGCTGCAGCTCCCGGCCGTCGACGAGCTCCTCGAACGCGTTCGCGAGCTCGACGCCGTCGACGATGATCTCGAACCGCCGCGCCACCGGCCAGTCCCCGTCGGAGCGGACGGCGGCGAGCGCGGCCTGGCTCGCCGGCCACCCCGACACCACCAGCGCGCCCCGTAGGGAGGGCTCCACGCTGTCGACCCACCGTCGAAAGAAGGCGTCGTCCCATGTGTGATCCGCCTCGTGCGACGAGAGATCGGCGACCGCCGCCCGCGCGACGTCGACGCCGCACGCCGCGAGCACCAGCGCGCGCACCGTGGTGTGGGCCCACGGGAGCGGCGGCTTGCCGAGCGCGACCGCGACTGCGTCGACGAGATCGGTGGCCTCGCGCGCGAGGTCCTCGAGGGCGGCGCCCGCACGGTACCACTCGAGCATCAGGAACTCCGACCCGTGCCAGGGCCCGGCCTCCCGCCCACGAAAGCACGGCCCGATCTCGTACACCCGAGGCAAGCCCGCCGCGATCACGCGCTTGAGGGCGAACTCGGGGGACGTACGCAGCAGCCCGCCGTCGGCGCGCAGCGGGTAGAGGTGCTCTTCGAGGGCCGCGCTCGGCACCATGACCGGCGTGGGCACCTCAAGGTAGCAGCGGTCGTGCAAGAAGCGCCGGATCGCTGCCAAAGCGACCGCGCGGCTGCGCAGCCCGGGGGCGTCGGGCGCGGCCGCGCGACGCGGTACGAAGCCGCTCAGCGCTTCACCCGCTCCACGTACTCACCGGTGCGGGTGTCGATCTTGAGCCAGGTGCCGGCGTCGATGAACAGCGGGACCTGCACGGTCGCGCCGGTCGACAAGGTGGCCGGCTTGGTCGTGCCGGTGGCGGTGTTGCCGCGAACGCCGGGGTCGGTCTGGACGACCTCGAGCTCGACGAAGGTGGGCGCCTCGACAGACACCGGCAGGCCCTTGTAGAACATGACCCGGCCGATGAACTCCTCTTTGAGCCACTGCCACGCGTCACCCACGACCGAGCGCGGCACCGCGACCTGCGAGTAGTCCTCGCCGTTCATGAAGTGGAACGACTCGTCGTCGCTGTACAAGAACGCCATCTCGAGCTCTTCGACGTCCGTCGGGGCGAGCGTCTCCCCGGTGCGGATGTTGCGCTCGACGACGTTGCCGGTGAGCAGGTTCCGGAACTTGGTGCGCGTGAACGCCGTGCCCTTGCCCGGTTTGACGAACATGAACTCGACGACCACCCACGGGGAGCCGTCCATCTCGACCTTCAGGCCCTTGCGGATGTCGCTCGTCTGGTACATGGGATCCTCTCGGAAGGGGTTCGGATTTGAGCCGCGACGCTTATCACGACGACCTGGGGGCGCCACGCGGACCGGTGGTAGGCCGGCCGGAGGTGCTCCGGCGGTTCCCTGAGCTGGCTGCGGCCTGGGATCTCGCGGATCGGGTGTTCCCGGTGCGGATCACGCGGTCGTTCTGGGAGCGCGCGCTCGCGGCCGGTGCGCCGCTGATGCGGCAGGTGCTGCCCGACGTGCGTGAGCTCGAGCCGTTTGACGGCGAGCGCGTGGACCCGGTTGGTGAGCGGCGGTTCAACCCGTTGCCGTGGGTCGTACACAAGGAGCCGTCGCGGGTCCTGCTGCTGGTGACGAAGCGGTGCCACCTGTACTGCCGGTACTGCTTTCGGCGCACGCACGACCCGGCCGACGCCGAGGATCCGTCACCCGAGGCCTGGGACGCCGCGATCCGCTACGCAGCCGCGAGCGGCGCCGAGGAGGTGATCCTCTCCGGCGGTGACCCGCTGGCCGCGCGCGATGCGGTGCTGTTCGACGCGATCGACCGCCTACGGCCCACCATCCCGGTGATCCGGATCCACACCCGGGCGCCGATCACCCGGCCGGATCGGGTCACGCCTGCGTTGGTGGCGGGTCTGGCGGCCCGCGCCCCGGTGTGGACGGTGGTGCATTGCAACCACGCCGACGAGCTGTCGCCGGACGTCGACGCCGCCCTCGCGCGCCTGGTCGACGCCGGGCTGCCGGTGCTCAACCAGGCGGTGCTGCTCGCGGGCGTCAACGACGATCCCGAGGCCCTCGCGGGGCTGTGTCGCGCGCTGGTCCGTCGCCGGGTGTTCCCGTACTACCTACATCATCCGGATGCCGTGCTCGGAGCGGGCCACTTCGCCGTCGATCGCGCGCGCGGCCTCGAGATCTACGGGGCGCTGGCGCGGCGGGTGAGCGGCGTCGCGCTGCCCCGGTACGTGCTCGACGCGCCGGATGGGTCCGGCAAGCGCGACGTTCTCGCCGACGCGCGCGCGCCGCTCGTCTGATCGCGGCGCGGTGGCTGCCTGGGCGCGGCGCCGATAGCGGCCCGAGGTCGAACTCGCTCCGCCGGAGGTCCGCGTGAACATCCGCGTCTTGTCGCAACACACGCCGCTGGCGCACGCCGTGGCGACCTCGCTGCGGGCCAGCGGGCACGTCGCCGAGGCGCTGCCGTTCCCGGTGTACGACTTCGACCTGCGCTACGGCCCGTCGGTGCCGATCGCCGACGTCGGCACGCTGGTCGAGCAGCTTCGCCCGCTGCTGCCGTCCGTCTCGGCCGATCCCGCGCTCACCGAGGTGGACGTCGAGCTCCGCCTCGGCGACCCGAAGCCGCTCAGCCACTGGGAGGTGAAGATCTACACGGAAGACGGCGCGTTGGCCGACCGGGTGCGGTCCCGCCTGAGCGCGACCGGGTTCCGAGACGACGGCCTCGGCACCGGCGATGCCCACCGCCTGAAGATGCTGTACGGCGGCTGCAACGCGTTCGCTCGGCAGACCATCCGCTACCTGTTGGCGGTCGAGGGCATCAAGGTCGCCGAGAAGAAGGAGTGGGGCGACGACGACGATGACGTCTGGTTGTACCTGCACGATCCGACCGCCGAAGGGAAGCCGGCGAAGGAGCGGTACGGGATCGAGCTGCACGGCGACGCGTACGAGGCGATGAGCGCGTTCGCGCGCGTGCTCGAGGCCGCGGGCTTTCGGAGCGTCTCGTTGCGGCCGGTCGACGACGAGACGCCGTCCAGGTTCCAGTTCCGCCCTGGGCCGTTCGCCAAGGATCCGCTGGTCGCCGAGGAGCTGCGCGCGCTCGTCGAGTCCGAGCTCGTCGCGCGCGGCATCGACCCCGAGCGGCACCCCCTCGACCTCGACGAGTCGTCCGGGAGCAGCGCGGTCGTCGTGATGCCGGTCGCCGCCGCGCGCTCCGGCGCGCTCCGCCCGTACGCCGGATCCTGGCCGGAGCGCTGGATGATCGACGTCCGCACCGACGACGTCGCCGCCACGGCGCCCCTGCGGGCTCGGTTGGCGGAAGCTGGGTTCTCGGGTGTTCGTGTGAGCGCGCTCGGCGCTGGCACCGTCGGCTTCTGCGTCCGGTGGGGCGCGGCGCGTCACGATCCGGTCGTCGCCGACCAGATCCGCGCGCTGGTCGAGGGCCTCGCGACGTCTGAAGGTCTGCAGCCAGGCTACGGGTCGGTGGCGTACGTCGAGCTCGCGTCGGACGTCGATGACATCGTGGTCGATCTGCCGATGCGCGTCGCGCGCACCACGCCGTTCGCCGACCGGGTCCGCGAGGTCGCCCGCAGCTACGATTGCGCACTCAAGACGCCGTCCCCCGACGAAGCGAGCCCGCTGACGATCGCGCTGCGGTCGGTGCCCTGGAAGGCGTTCAGCCTGCAGTCGGAGGCGGACGCCGATCAACGGATCCAGTACGGCGGCGCGCCGCTGTCGCTGGTCGCGTGGGTCCGCGACCAGGTGGAGCGCCACACAGGCGTACGGCTGCCGCTCCTCAAGGACTGGGGCGATGGCGACGACGACATCTGGATCCACATCGGGAGCGCGCCCGTCGCGGCGCGCAGCGCACAAGGCGACGGCCCGCTCGACCTGACCGCGTGGTTGGACGACGGCCCGGCAGAGGCGCGGCCGCTGGTCGACGTCGGGGCGGAGCGCGTGCGCGTCGGGCCGGTCACGTTGCCGCGGCGCGTCGGCGGCGAGCGGCACCTCGTCCCCAGCCCCGAGCTGTTCGCGCATTACTGCTTGGATCGGCGCACCGTCGAGACGCTCGTGCACGTCGCCGACAGCGTGCGGATGGCGGAGCCGTGCTTGCTCGAGGGCGAGACGAGCGTCTCCAAGACCAGCATCGTGTCGTACCTCGCGATGCTGTGCGACCAGCCGATCGTTCGGTTGAACCTCAACGGTCAGACGGACACCGGTGAGCTGGTCGGCCGGTACGTGCCGCAAGACGCGGCCACGGCGCTGCCGGTCGATCCCGACGAGCTGTGGGCGGCGCAGGACCTGTTGGAAGAAGAGAGCCGGCACATCTTGCGGCGCGCGCACGCCGAGCGGCGCGCGCTCACGCGCGTCGAGGTGCAGCAGATCATGGCGAACGAGCGCATGACCGTGCACCCGTGGCGTTGGCAGGACGGGCTCGTCGTGACCGCGATGAAGCGCGGGTGGTGGTTGGTGCTCGACGAGCTCAACCTCGCCGAGCCGCAGATCCTGGAGCGGCTCAACCCGGTGCTCGAGATGTACCCGAGCCTCGTGCTGACCGAGCACGACAACCAGGTCATCGGCCCCGGAGGCCACCCGGTGCACCCGAGCTTCCGGGTGTTCGCGACGATGAACCCGGCAGAGTACGCCGGTCGTTCCCCGTTGTCGCCCGCGTGGCGCGATCGGTGGCGCGGGTACCGCTACGTCGCGGCGCCCGGGGAGCACGAGTACCTCGCGATGTTGCGCTTCTTGGTGCACGGCGATCAGCCGGACGTGAACGTCGACGGCGTGTCGTACTTGGGGAGCCCGGCGGCCGCGCCGATGGCTGGCCTCGCGGCGGTCGATGGCATCGACGACTTCTTGCGGGCGCTCGCTCGCTTTCACACGTCGCTCGAGGAGGCGGTCGGGCGTCGCGGCGGCGCCCGGGCGGGCAAGCTCGGCGGGAGCCGGCGGGAGGGCTACGTCTTCAGCCGGCGCGGGGTGTTGGCGGTGATGGAGTACCTCGCGCGGGATCCCGACGTGGTCGCGGGCGGGCGCGGGGCCGTGCGGGGGATGCGGCGCGCGATCATCAGGTACTACCTGGGTCGTGTGCTGCCGGGCGCCGATCAGCGCGTGGTCGCCGGCTTGCTCGACGCGTCGGGCATCGGGCCGAACACGTGGGCGCCCGAGCGGCTCGACGCGCTCGCCGAGGCTCAGGCCGCGGTGGCGCCGGAAGCTGGTGGGTTCGACGGCGCTGGGTTCGACGAAGAATGAGCGACGTGGCGCTCGATCCCGCGTTGCTGCGTCAGGTGGACGAGCTCGCGGCCATCGCGGCGGGGCTCTGTCTCGACGCCGGCATCGACCTCGAGGTCGGCGCCGGGCCGTGGTCGTGGGACCCGGTGCGGCGCGTGATCCGGGTGTCGGTCGAGGGCCTGGTCAACAACGGCCCGGAGGCCTGCGCCGCGATCATCGCCCACGAAGTCGGTCATTACCTCATCTCGCGCTACCTATCGTTTCCACTGGACTTTCCGTCGTTGCGCGCGGCGCGTGCCCTGATGAACGGGGTCGAGGACCCCCGCGTGGACGGGTGGATGGCCCGCCGCTTCCCGGGTGTCCGCGCGTGGCAGCGCCAGGTGTTCATCAACCGCTCCGGCGAGACCGCCGGGGTTCCGTGGCTGCTGCTGTTCGTCGTCGGCTGCGCGGTCGAAGCCGAGGTCGGGGTCGTGGTCCCGACGGACTTCCCCGAGGCCGTGCGCGCGGCGCTCGAGGAGACGCGGCCGGCTCGGATCGCGTACGCCGCCGAGGCGCCGCCGACGGACGGTCACGTCCCGGTCCCTCCGGAGGTTCGGGCGCGCTGGCGCGACGAGGTCCTGCCGCTTCGCCCTGGGCTTCGGTGGCTGCCTGCGCCATCCGAGCAGCGCGTGCAGCTGTCGGCGCTCGACGCCCTGAAGCTGGTGCAAGCGCACGTGTTCCCGGTCGCGGCGCGGCTGCTCGAGCGCGACCGGCGGCACCTCGCGGGCTGGTTGGCGAGCGCGGCGGCGCACGCGCGGGCGGGCCGAGACGCACTGGACGGAGGGGACCCCGATCGGGTCGTCGCGATCGGCATGATGGCGCCGGATGCGCGGGGTGTGCCGCCGGAGTGGGCGGACCGCATGGCGAACGACCTGCTCGAAGCGCACCTCGAGCGCCGCTCGGGGCCACCCCTGCCCTTTTTATTCCTGTTCCAGATGGGCAATGCCTTTCTGATATCGACCCTGAACAGCCGCTGGCTCATCATTGGATTTCTGGTGCAGGCCGGCAGCAACGTGCTCCT
>CAIUDO010000016.1 GCA_903897935.1 uncultured Pseudomonadota bacterium | reverse complement strand
GCAGCTCATGCCGGCCGGCATCGCGCCGACCGTCACCCACACCGTCTCGCGACCCACCTCGGCGCCGTCGACGCTCCACGTCAACGTCACCGGGTGCACCGCGTCGACCACCCCGGCGCGCACCACGCCGACCAACGACACGCGCACGAACCCGCCCGCGGACGCCACGACCTCACGAGGCCGACCCACGACGAAGCCCACCGCGTCGTGCGCGCGAACGAGGGCACCCGCCGCGGCCGCTGGGACGGCCACGCTCACGTCCCGCTCCCGACCGTAAGGCAGCTCGACCACCCAGGCCGGGCGCTCCGACGCGTCGACGGGATCGGTGCCGGCCGCGCCTTCGACGCCGTCGGACGCGCCGTCCCCGTCGGTGTCGGCGACGAGCGGGTCCGAACCCCACACGAACACCTCGTCGCCGTCCATCAGGCCGTCGTTGTCGGCGTCGGAGTCTCGGAAGTCGGGCCAGCAGTCACCATCGGCGTCCGAGGCGCCGAAGCAGGTGGTCGCGCCGCCGGCCTCCTCCTGGTCCGACAGGCCGTCATCGTCGCTGTCGAGGTCGCGAAAGTTCATGACCCCGTCGCGGTCGCTGTCGAGGTACGTCTCGAGCATGTCGTCGACGCGGTCGCCGTCGCTGTCGCGGTCGATGCCGTCCCGCAGACCGTCGCCGTCGGTGTCGAGCGACACGAAGCAGTCGGGTCCCCACTCGATCTCGTCGTAGATGCCGTCATCGTCGTCATCCAGCGACGCGTGGTCGGCGAGCCCGCGGTAGTCGCTGTTGCGCGGCCAACCGTCGAGCGGGGCACCCTCGATCGCGTCGGGCACGCAGTTGTCGTCGCTGTCGAGATCGAGCACGTCCGGCACCCCGTCGCCGTCGCTGTCGACCGGCGCCGTGGCGGGATCGCGGTCGCCCGCTTCACCTTCGTCGCGCAGCCCGTCGCCGTCGCTGTCGAGGTCGAGCCAGTCGGGGACGCCGTCGCTATCGGAGTCTCCGCCTCCTTCGTCGACGTCGAGGATCAGGTCACCGTCGGCGTCGGCGCCTGACGCGTCCGCCGTGACGTCGACCGTGAACCGCGCGGGCCCGCCCGACGACGCGGTGTCGCCCGTGTCGCCAACCGGCGCCCCGACCACGCACGCGACGAGGGTGGCGAGCACGAGCATGCTTACAACCTGCCTCGCCAACGAGGCGCGGTCAACCCTCGGCGGCCCGGATGAGGGCGCGGGCGTCGGCGAAGCGCGCGGCGTTGGTCGGCGCCCCCAACACCGTCAGCGCCAGGGTGCGGCCCGAACGGGTGCGCACGACCGCGGTGAAGCAGTAGCCGGCGGTGTCGGTGTAGCCGGTCTTGGCGGCGAGGATGTCGAACCCGCCGTCACCCGCGAGCCGGTTGGTGGTGCCCAGGGCCCGCCGGCGCTCACCCACGTCGATCTCCCACCACGGGGCGTCGCCCGCCGGCACCAGCAGCGGGTGCTCCGACAGCGCGACGATCGCCCGCGCCATGTCGCGCGCCGACGCCATGTCTTCGTCTTCGAGGCCGGTCGGGTCGGCCCACCGAGCGGCGGTCATGCCGAGATCGGAGGACACCTCGCCCATCCGCTCGATGAACACCTCGAACGGCAACCCGGACAAGCTGGCCATCGCCATCGCGCCGCGGTTGTCGGACGCGACGAGCGCGGCCCCGACGTACTCCCAGCCCTCGTGGCAGCCGCCAGTCGAGAAGCGCGAGCGCGCGCCGGGCCGCGGCGGCCACTGCTCGTACGTGACACACAGCTCGGATTCGAGGTCGGGGTCCGCCGACGCCAACGCGAGCGCCGAGACCACCTTGGTCAACGAAGCGACCGGGAACGCCTCGTCGGCGCGGCGCGCCCACAACACCTCGCCCCGGTCGAGGTCGGCGACGATCGCGGCGCGCGCGCGCACCTTGGGGGCGTGCGCCACACCGACCGGAGCGCCGTCGAGCGCCGTCAGCTTCCACAACGCGTCGCGTGCGCCTTCCGGGAACCACACCGGCGGCGACCACGACGCCCGCCCCTCCTCGACCGTGACCGGACGGCCGCTCGGCGCCGCGACCGACATCGCAGCGACCGGACGGGCGCGCGGCGCGGCGCTCGCGCCGACCGACCGGATCGACGCGACGACCTCGGTACCTCCGGTATCTTCAGCGGGTTGAACCGACGCTACGGCTGGCGTGAGCTCGGCGTGCGACCGCTCGGAGCGCATGGTGACGGCGCCGAGCGCGACGAGCAAGCACGCGTGCAGCGTGACCAACCCCAGGCGCAAACGGCGCATACGCGCCACGACGGGAGATGAAGCAGGCATCGATGGAACCGGGGGGACGCGGGGGAGGGGGGCGAAGGCGGGAGCTTGAAGCGTATCACAGCCCGCGAGACAGATCACGCGGTGCCCGCGCGACGGCCCGGGTTAGCAGCGTCGCCCCGCCGGGCGCCGCGGCGCGGGGAGGCCCATGCTCTTCCGAAACGTCTCCATCGAGTCCGTAGCGAGCGTGCTGCCGAGCGATATG
>CAIUDO010000015.1 GCA_903897935.1 uncultured Pseudomonadota bacterium | reverse complement strand
GGCGGTTGCCCGCGGCCCGGGAGGGGGGGGGCGGGCAACGGCCGCGCGGCGCGACCCGACCGCGGCGCTAGCCGTCGCAGGGCGGGAGCAGCTGGTACTCGATCTCGATCGTCGACCCGCCCGGCGGGATCGACTCGATGTTGAACACGACCGAGTTGCCCTTCGGGTCGTAGACCCAGCCGGCCGTGGTGTCGATGCCGTCGATCGCCACCTCGATCGTGTCCGGCACCGGCGGCTGGGTGAGGCCGAAGCTCGTCTTCTGGGCGATCGACGACGCCGCGAGCACCTCGAGGTGCGCCGCCCAGTCGTCCGCGCAGATCGACAAGAACACGCCGCCGGTCGCGACGGTCGCCTCGTAGTACCCCGTGCCCGGGTCGGCCGTGCCGCAGCCCGACGGGTAGTCGCCCGCGACCGCGTGGTAGATGAACTCCTCGGGATCATCCTTCATGCTCTGCCAGAGGCCGACGTAGAACGTCCACGGGTTCGGGCTCTGCTCGGGCTCGTCGGAGACCGCGACGATCGCGAGGTAGGCGTCTTCCCGGTAGAAGCCCTCGTTGCAGCCGCCGGGGCCGACGTTGCCGGCCGACAGCGCCGCCTCCGCGAGCGCGAAGCCCCGCTCCGTGTTCGAGCCGTACGACCCGTAGATGTTCGCCATCGTCTCGAACGCGGCGACCGCGTCCGCCCCGTTGAACGTGTTGTCGATGTACGGGTCGGCGCCGCGGATGCAGCCGCTGTCGTCGACCGCCGCCGCGACGTGGAAGTCGGCGTCGACCCCGGAGAGCGCGTTGATGAACGTAGCGAAGTTGGCCGCGACGTTCTCCAGGTCCTCGGACATCGAGCACGAACGGTCCAGCGTGAACAACACGTCGGTCGCGGCCTTGATCGGCTGCTCGTACACGTCGAGGTTGTCGCCGTACTCACCGGCCGAGCCCGTGGCGGTCACGAGGTAGCTCGGGGTGAACGGATCGTTCGACAACACCGTGAGGAACGCCTCGTCCGTGAAGTCGTCGAGCGGGTGGTAGTCGACGTAGACCTCGGCGGACGCCTCGGGCGCGATCTCGAGCGGCAACGTGAGATCGTGCCGGAACTCGAGGTCGACCGCGGACGGCGTGGCGAACTGGAACTCCTCGACCATCAGCGGCGCGTTGCCGATGTTCGAGATCTCGTACGTCTGGCTGGCGACGCACCCGATGTACGGCGAGCCGAAGTCGTACTCGTCGGGCGAGACGTCGATGATGGGCGCGATGCCTTCACCGGTGACGACGACGACGGCGGTGGGCGTGGCCGGGTCGTTGCTGTCGACGAGCACCTCGGTGGTGTAGGTCGACGAGGTCTTGGGATCGAAGGTGATCGTGAAGTCGGTCGTGGAGCCCTGGGGCAACAAGACGGAGCCGATCGAGCCGACCGAGAACGGCGCCGACACGTCCGCCACCGACAGGGCGTAGATCTCGAGGTCACCCTCGCAGGTGTTGCTGACCGAGACGACCGCGGTGGCGGCGGGATCCTCGGAGACACGGATCGGATCGAAGTCGACGCGGGTCGGGTCGACCGTGATGCACGGGTCCGCCTGATCGCTCAGCGGATCCACCGGCTCGTTCTTCTCGACGATGGTGTTTTCGGAGCAACCGAGCGCGACCGCGAGCAATGAGCCCGGGACCGACAAGACCACGAGACGCTTCAAGAGAACCTCCTCGACCTTGGCCCCCACTACGCCCAGCGCGGACCATGTGTGACAGCGCGCCACCCACACGATCTTACCTCGCAGCGGCCCCTCGCGCGACGGGCGCCGCCCGATCAGCGGCTCGTCGGCGCGAAACGGTGGATGATCTCGTTCATGATCTCGGTGGTGCCGCCCCCGATCGCGAACAAGCGCGCGTCTCGGTACAGTCGCTCGACGCCGCACTCCCGCATGTAGCCGAGCCCGCCGTGGAGCTGGACCGCGGCGTCGGTCACGAACGAGCACGCCGACACCGCCGCGTTCTTCGCCATCGCGACCCACGCGGTGACGTCCTCCCCCCGGCGGTGCCGCTCGGCCACCACCGCGACGAACGACCGCGCCTCGGCCTCCCGGGTCCGCATCTCGGCGAGCCGGTGCCGGATCACCTGGAAGTCCCCGATCCGCCTACCGAACGCCTCGCGCTCGCGCACGTGCCGCTCGGTCAACCGGATCGCCTCCGCCGCCATCGCTACGCAGGTGGCCGCGATCAGCAAGCGCTCCTGGGCGAAGTTCGCCATGATGGCGTAGAACCCAAAGTTCTCGGCACCGATGAGGTTCGCCGCCGGCACGCGGCAATCGTCGAAGAACAGCTCGGTGGTGTCGGACGCCCACCAGCCCATCTTCCGAAGCGGCGGGCCCGACGTGAAGCCGGGCGTGCCGCGCTCGATCACGAGCAGTGACAGCCCGGCGTGCCCGGAGTCCGGGGCACCGGTGCGCACCGCGGTGACCACGTAGTCGGCGCGGCCGCCGCTGGTGATGTACGTCTTCTGGCCGCTCACGACGTAGTGATCGCCGTCTCGGACCGCGCGGGTGCGCACGCGCGCCACGTCCGAGCCGCCGGACGGCTCGGTGATCGCGAGCGCGGCGACCCGCGTGCCGGCCACGACCGGCCGTACGAAGCGCTCCTTCTGCGCGTCGGTGCCGAGCGCGAGGATCGGCGGGAGCGCGATCGCGTGGCTGCCGAGCCCCATCGCGGTGCCCACGCTGCCCCCGCGTACGAGCGCCTCCGCGACCACCAGGCCGTGAAAGACGTCGCCGCCGCCCCCGCCCACCGACTCCGGGTACGTCGGGCCGAGCAGCCCCGCCGCCCCGGCGCGCACGGCGAGGTCGCTCGGGAACGAGCCCGCTTCTTCCCAAGCTTCGGCGTACGGACGGATGTTCGTGTCGACGAATCGGGCGGCGGTAGCGGCGAGCGCGCGGTGCGAGTCGTCGTGGAACAGATCCAACACAGAACCCTCCAACGGTCAGGGGAGCGGGAGCGCGCGGGGGGGCGCGAAGCGCACGACGCCGGCGTCGGCGAGGTACGCGAGGTCATCGAGGACCTGGCTGATCGTCGCCGCTTCGCAGCCCGTCGGGCGGCCAGCGGCGTCGAACGTGCACCCCGCGCTGTAGTCCCAGGTGCCGAGATCGGCGAGGTGCCATGACCACGTCGTGACGCCGAGGCCACGCCGCGCGGCGGCGTGCCGCACCGCGAGCGCGAGCGCCTGCGCATCGGCCGCGGACGCGTACCCCGAGTTGCGTTGCAGCAGGATGCACTCGGCGTACAGCAGGCCGTCGCAGCCGTCCTGCGACAGGGCGGCTCGGTTACGACCAGGGTAGAACGTCATGAACGGCTCGGACGCGCACCCGCCGATCAGCGCCGGTAGCCACGGGAGCGGCGGCGGCACCCCCTCGTTCGACGCGACGCGAAACGCGAACGAGCCGTCGCCGGGCAGCACCGGGTAGCCCTCCTTCGCGATCAGCCCGTCCTGGTCGACGTCCGGGCGCACGGCCGCGCCGAACAGCAAGTAGCGGCTGATCCCCTGCGCGCGCACCGCGCCGACCCAGTCGAGCGACGTGGCGTGCGCGGCGGTGGCCCACGTAGGGTGCACGCCGATCTTGGAGAGCTGTTGATGCCGCTCGGAGGCGAGCCGGGTGAAGCACCCGTCCCCGCCGCAGTCGCTCGGCTCGTGCAGCATGAAGCCCAGGTCGAACGCGCCGTCCCGCCATGGCTCGAACAGCGGCTCGGCGTCGCACGCGACCACGCCCTCGGCGAACCGCGCGCTCACCGCGAGCCCCCACGCGTCGGCCCCCGGCAGCGCCTGCAGCACCGAGCGCATCCGCCCGGCGCGCTCGAGGCGGCTCGGGATGCCGTCGCTGCCGCTGCACACGATCGGGCTCGCGAGGTCCTTCGGGTTCTCGAGCGTGGTGAGGTTCGAGACCCAAAGAGCTGGATAATCCGAGATGAGTGCCCGCTCGTCGTACCGTACCTCGACGCGGCCGCCCGCCACCACGAACACGTCGTGGGTGTCGGTGACCGCGACCACGGCCCCCGCGGCGTCGTCGTGGGTGTCGCCGGCCGCGTCGACACGATCGAGCCCGGCGCCGAGCGCGTAGACCACGCCGCCGCGGCCGACCGCCAGGCCGACCGGCCGCTCCGGCCACGACCGCAGCTCCCCGCTCGGGAGC
>CAIUDO010000014.1 GCA_903897935.1 uncultured Pseudomonadota bacterium | reverse complement strand
CCCGGCGTGTCGCGCTCGACCAGGACCCGCGCCGCCGTAGCGGCGACGAGGAAGGTGACGAGGGCGTTCTCGAGCCCGCTCGACGCCCAGATCGCGTACCGACTGTCGAGCGCGACCATGAGCACGGCCGCGATCGGGACGAGGTCGACGCCCTCACGTGCCCGGCGCGCGAGCAGCCACACGAACGGGAGCGTGAACACGGCGAGCGCCGCCGAAACGAGCTTCGACGCGGGGAACGGATCGGCGCCGAGCCACCAGAGCAGCGCCAGCAAGCCCGTCCAGGTGGGGTTCGAGTAGCCCTCGATGCGCTCGCCGCCGGGCCATGGGACGAGGCCGTACCCCTCGGCGAGGTTGCGTGCGTACGCGAACGAGATCGCGGCGTCTTCGATGAACCACTCGCGCAGGTGCCACTGGCCCAACAGCACGATCACGACGGAGGCGAGCCCGACGATCGCGGTGAGCGCGAGCGTGACGGCGCGCGGATCGGGTCCGGGCGCGGCTCGGGTTGGCTGGGTCATGAAGTCGAGCGCCTCGTTGGGTCGCGCGCGATTATCGCGAAGGCACCGACGCGCCCACGAGGCCGCCAACTCCAAGGGTTCGGCGATGATCCTGATCTTTGCTGGCGATTGCGCCGCTGGGCGCGCTGTGAACGGACAGAATCTGTCCGCGACGCCATCAGCGCCCGCGGCGCGACCTCGGCGAGCCTGGGCGGGGCGCCCCAGGATCGGCGTGCCTGGACCGCATTCGTTGGACGATGCCCCGCACCCGTCCCAGGCGCGCCCCCTCCCACGCCTCGATCAGGTCGTCGATCTGCGCCTGGGTGACGTCGGTGCCGCGTCGCACCACCAGCATCGCGGCGCGTCGGGCGCGATCCAGACGCTTACGCTGCTCGTCGGGCAGCGCGCCCCCCCACGCGTCGGGCAACAAGCCGACCACGCGCGCGGCGAGGCCAGGGCGCCCGGCTGCCAGGGCGGCGTCGGCGACCTCCGCGAGCGCCTCGTGGTCGTCGCTCGCCGACAGCTGGGCGATGAAGGCGTCTTCGCTCGCGTGGTCTCGCTGAGGAAGCGCCAACATCGGTCAGATCGTCTTCTTCATGCCCGCCGCGGCAGACGCACCTTCGACCGCGGTGCGTCGCGCAGCCGCCTGACGCTTCATCTCGTCGAGCTGCGAGCGCGCAGTCGAGCTGGCGGCGCGCTCCTTGATCGAGCGCAGCTTCGCGTCGAGCGAGCCGCCCTGGATCTCGGAGCCGATGTCCGCCTCCGCCTGGAGCTTCTTGATGCCCTCGCGCACGTTCTCGAGGGCCTTGATGTCGCCTTCGGTCGACAAGCCGTTGAGCGTCTCCTGGATCGCGAGCCGCGCTTCGGCCGTGGCCTTACGCGCGAGCATCTCGTCCTTCTCGCGCTTGAGCTTCTCGATCTCCGCCTGGAACGAGATCAGCCCGGACTTGGCCTCTTCCGCTTGCTCGAGGACCTTCTTGAGCTCTGCAGACAGTTGCTCGATCTGTGAGGTCAGCTCGTCCTTCTTCTGGATGAGTACCAGCGCGACCTCGTCCTCGCCGTCCTCTACTGCGATCGGGAGCTGCGCCATGACCTCACGGAGCTGGCGCTCCTTCGTCTCGAGCTCGGCCTGCAGCTTGTTCCGCATGTAGTAGATGCCGCTGACGGCCTTCCGCAGCGTCTTGTGCTGCTCGATCCGCTCGTTGATCGCGGCTTCGTACACGGCTTCTGGGTTGCGGTTCTCGATGTCGGACACCCAGAGGCTCAGGAAGCCCCGCCAGATGTTCGCGAGCCGATCGAAGACGCCCATGTTGGTCGCTCCCAAGGTCTAGGCGATGCGTGCCGCCGGCCGGTACGCCTGCCTCCTTTGGGTATTTCATCGGCCGCGTGGTGCCCACCACCGTTTACGCCGCGCCCGCACCCTTCCACCGCGCCGCGACCGCCCAGCCGGCCGCCGACGCTGCCAGGCACAACGCGACCGTCCCGAGCGCGAGCCCGGCGGCGCGCCACGGGTGGCCCTCCTGGGCGGCGCGGGCGACCTCGAGGTTGAACGTGGAGTACGTCGTGAACCCGCCGAGGAGGCCGGTCCCGAGCGCCGCCCGCGCCTCGGTGGACGCCGCGACCGTCGGGTGCAGCAACACGGCGAGCAAGAAGCTGCCGAGCACGTTGCACACGAGCGTCCCCCAGGGCGATGCCACATAAGCCGCGAGCAACGCCCGTACGGTCGCGCCGGTCCCACCACCGACGAACACGAGGAACCACGTCAAGACGCTCCTCCTCCGTCATGCTATTCCGGGCGGGTCGAGGAGGGTCGATGGGGGTTCATTCTCTGGCGGTCGGGGCGCTGCTCGTGCCGGCCGCGGCCTCGGCGGGGCCCGCGGTTACGCCTCTGCCGGCGCCTGCGCTGGTGAGCGTGCACCGCGACCAGATGATCCAGGCTGCGCAGGGCGGGTTCGGGTGTCGGCCTGGTGCGCCGTGCCGTACGCCGGCGCCGATCACCCGCCCGGAGCCCCGCTCGGCGACGTCCGGGCCCGACGTCATCGTCTACGGTTACCAGGCGTACTGGAGCGACGATCTGTACGCGGTCGCGTGGGACGAGCTGTCGCACATCGCGATCTTCCAGGCCTCGGTCTCGTCGAACGGGAGCTTGTCCGGTACTTCGTACTGGTCGGACGCCGATCTGGCCGTTTCCCTCGGTGCCCCGTACGGCGTCAAGGTGCACCTCTGCGTGACCAACTTCGACTCGTCGGAGATCTCCTCGATCCTAGGCTCGAGCGCGAACCGCTCGAACCTGATCACGCAGCTTCGGACGTGGGTCGACAGCACCGGAGCGCACGGCGTCAACATCGACTTCGAGGGGCTGTCGGCGTCCGCGAGTGGCAACATGGTCACCTTCACGCAAGAGCTCGCGGACGAGTTCGGCGACGAGGTCGTCCTCGCCACGCCGGCGGTCGATTGGAGCGGAGCCTGGGATTATAGCGAGCTCTCGAAGTACGCCTACCTGTTCATCATGGGCTACGGCTACCACTGGACGGGGGGTGACCCTGGTCCGAACGATCCGTTGCAGTCGAGCAGCTTCTGGGGCACCTACAGCCTCGAGTGGACCCTGGACGACTACAGCTCGTACGGCGCGACCCCGGGCAAGGTCATCCTGGGATTGCCGCTTTATGGCCAGGAGTGGGCGACGGGTAGCAGCGCGCGCGGCGCGAACGCGCTGGGAGATGGGTGGTCCGTGACCTTCGACGAGGCGTACGGCTACGCCGCGACGTACGGCCGCTCGTGGGACGCCGACAGCAGCACCCCTTGGTATTACGACGGGTACGCGCAGGGTTGGTACGGCGACGTCGACA
Organism: uncultured Pseudomonadota bacterium; assembly: GCA_903897935.1. Taxonomy (GTDB): domain Bacteria; phylum Myxococcota_A; class UBA796; order UBA796; genus CAIUDO01. The sequence goes on along the minus strand of CAIUDO010000014.1, from coordinate 4,395 downwards.
GCGTGCGCGATCGTGTCGGGTATGCGGTCTCCGAGGGCATCGGCGGCATCGGGTTCTGGGCGCTGCACTACGAAGGCGATGATCCGGCGTTCTGGGCGATGATCCACGAAGAGACCACCTTCGCGGTCGACCCGGGGGACACTGGAGACACCGACGATCCCACGGACTCCGAGGCGCCTACGGACACCGGCCCGGCCGACACCGGCGCGCCCGAAGACACCGACCCGACTCCGTCCGGGCCACCCACCGCGAGCGACTTCGCGGCGGAAGCTGGGCGCCCGTTCCTCGCTTACGTTGGAGATACCGTCATCCTCTCCGGTGCTGGCTCGGATGGCCCGCCAGGGGTGGCCCTGGAGTACGTGTGGACCCAGGTAGCGGGTCCGCCCGTGCAGCTCGTCGGGGCCGACACCGTGAACCCGAGCTTCAAGGTTGAGGCGCCCGGGACCACGTCGTTCGAGCTCCGGGTGGGCGCGTTCGGCGCGGTGTCCGAGCCGGACACCAGCTACGTGATCGTGATTGACGAGGATGCAGGGCGAAGGTTCGCTTCCGGGTGCAGCAGCGCGCCGGCGCCAATCGCGGCGTCCGGCCTCGTCGCAGCGGCGGCCGCGCTGCTGGTGCGCCGCCGTCGGGGCGGCGCCTGACGCGCCACTCCGGGCGCCGGCGCGCTTCGCGAGATCGCCGGTACATCTTGGATCCGCTGCAGGGCTCCGCCGACGTTGGTAAGATGACGTAATGGAGTCGGCGTGGCCGCAAACGGTGCGAACGGGCCATTCGAGATTCTCGAGATCCTCGGCGAAGGGTCGTTCGGCACGGTGTGTGTCGCCCGGGTCACGAACGACGCGCTCAAGCGCAAGGTCGCCCTCAAGATGCTCAAGGGCGCCTACGTCACCAACCGCAAGATCCTGAACCGGACGCGCGACGAAGCGCGCTTGCTGTCGAAGATTCACCACCCGAACATCGTGCGGGTCGAGCGCCTCATCGAGATCAACGGTCGGCCCGTGATCGTGATGGAGCACGTGCAGGGCCCGTCGTTGGACCAACTCCTGCTGCGCTTTCGCGACGGCCTGCCCCCGAGCATCGCGCTCGACCTGATCCGGCAGACCGCGCTCGCGCTGCACGCCGCGTACACCACGATCGGTGACGGCGACAAGCCGATGAAGGTCATTCACCGCGACATCAAGCCGTCGAACATCTTGTTGTCCGTGCACGGCGAGGTGAAGGTCGTCGACTTCGGGATCGCGCGCGGGGACTTCGAAGGCAAAGAAGCCGAGACCGAGTCGGTGGTCATGGGGTCGCGGCCGTACATGGCGCCCGAGCGGCTCGACGGGATGAGCGACTCGCCGTCCGTCGACGTGTACTCGGCGGGCATGTCGTTGTACGAGCTGCTCACGGGCCGCACGATGAGCTTGTCGATCAACCCGGTCGCGCACGATCAAGCGATGAGCAGGCAGCTCGCGTACGTGCAGGTGCCGGGGATGACCGTGCAGGCGGTCGAGGACCTCCGCGACCTCATTCGCCGAATGTGCTCGTACGACCGCACCAAGCGGCCTTCAGCGCTCCAGGCGGTGCGCGATCTCGAGCAGCTCTCGTACCTCATCGAGCCGCGGTTCCGGACGTCGCTGGTGGACTTCGCACGCAGCGCGGTCGTGCCGATCTACGAGAGTCGCCCGAAGGTCTCGCCCGAACAGGCGATGGATCAGGACGGCGATGACGAGTTCCTGCGCGAGGTGACCGGGCAGGTCACGCGGACCGAGACGGCGGAGGCGCGGCCGTCGTGGATGCCGGTCGTATTCGTCGCCGCGGTGGCGACCATGGTCGTGCTCGCGGGCAGCCTCGCCTTGTGGAAGATGCTGTCGATGGGCGCCGACTCGGATGGGCACGTGCAGATCTCCATGTGGATCCCTACCAATTCGCACGCGCGCATCGGCGGGCAGCTCCTGGTCGCGCCCGGCAAGCTGCGCGTGCCACCTGGGCCGAGCGTCGTGGAGATCGACCACCTGACGAGTGGGCGTACGGTCCAGTGCCGGTTCGTCGCCGAACAGGGTGCCGCGGTGCGCTACGTGGTCGATGGTGATCGTGAGTCGTTGACCACGAACGACGTGCTCGGGGTGCCCTGCGTCGATACGGCGTCGTCGCGCATCGTCCCTCAAGGTCGCGGGGTCGACGCGTCCGGCACCTGACCGTGTCGCGGTACGTTGTCGCTTCCAACTCGATCGTGGAGCTGTGATGTCGTTGTTGTTCGTTTGGTTGCTCGGCTGCGCCGAGGAGCCGGTGGCGCCCGCCGCCGCGCCCGTCACCGAGCCAGCGCCGGCCCCCGCGCCCGAGCCCCCGCCGCCCGAGCCCGCCGTGGTCGCAGCGCCGCGGCTCGACGTGAACTCGGCCACCGAGGAGCAGCTCGGCGCGCTGCCGGGCGTCGGGCCGAAGATGGTCCACGAGTTCGAGGAGTACCGCCCGTACAAGTCGATCCTCCAGTTCCGCAAGGAGATCGGCAAGTACGTGCCGCCCGAAGAGGTCGCCCGGTTCGAGACGATGCTCTACGTGCCGATCGACCCCGAGAAGAGCGACGCGCCCACGATCATGCAGATCCAGGGACTCGATCAGGCCGAGGTAGAGGCGATCGTCGCGGGTCGCCCGTACGCCGATCGGGCCGCGTTCATGGCGGCCCTGGCGGCCGCGCTGACGCCCGAAGAGCTCGCCGCGGCCCGGCCCATGTTCGCCCCCGCTGGCTGACGTGACGCCGATCGAGCAGGGCCTTCGCCGCTTCTTGTACCTGGGGGCGCTCGCGGTCGGCCTCGGGGTGCCCGCCGAGCTGCTGCTCGCCGAGCACACCGGGTCGGCGGTTCAGCTCGTGCCGTTCGTGCTGTGCGGGCTACTTGTCGCCGCGGTGGGGGCCGCGTGGGGGGCTCCGAGCCGTGGGTCCGTGCGGGCCGCGGCAGGTGTTGCGGCGCTCGTCGGGGTGGGCGCAGCGTTCGGCGCTTGGGAGCACCTCGAGCACAACTTCGCGTTCGCGGCCGAGATCGACGCTTCGATGCCGGTGAGCGGGTTGGTCGTCGAGGCCCTGTTCGGTGCGAGCCCGCCGCTGGCGCCGGGCGCGCTCGCCGTCGGGGGCGCGTTGTTGTTCGCCGCGACCTGGCGTCACCCGTCCCTTGGGGCCAAGGGCGCGGACGCCAACCAGCGCGCGTAGGCGTCGTCGGCGTCGACGCAGGCGCCGTGCCACGCCTCGGTGCGACGCACCGTGATGGGTCCGGACTCGTCCTCGGACACCGGCAGGTTCGACGCCGCCAGCATGGCCCGCAGCGCGCGGTGCTCGTCGGCTGTCCCGCCGCCGTCGGTGTACATGGTGCGCAGCACGCCACCTTGGGCGGCAAACGCCGCGAACACGCTCTCGCGATCGTACAGCGCGTCGAACAACAACACCCCGGCGACCGGCACCCCGCCGCGCTGCACCATGGCGGCGGTCCCTCGGTAGCCGCCGGAGTGGGCCGACAACACGACCGCGCCGAGCTCTGGGTTCGGCAGGCGCCCGTCGCGCCACGCGACGTCACGGGCGTCCGCGATGAGCCGCGCGGCGCCGCCGGGCTCCTCGAGCTTGCCGAAGCAGCCGTCCGGCGCGGCGACGGGGCCTTGGGGCACGATCAGCATGGCTTGCCGGCCCGAGCGCCACAATTGCTCGGCGAGCCGCTGGGCGGTGACGGTCTGACGCAGCACCGAGTCGTGCCCGTGCACATGCACGACGACGTCGATCGGGCGCGCGGGATCGAGCCCGCTCGGGACCGCGACGAAGACGGTGGCGTCGGTGAACGGGCGGCTCGGGTGCGGGAACGGCGCACTCGGGAGGGTGACGAAGGTGTGGCTGCCCCACCCGTCGTCGACCCACGTGGCCTCCGGGAGCGGCGCGCCGACCGTCGCGGTGACCACCACCTCCGTGTCGGATTCCACGCCGTCTGAGCTCAGCCCGGTCAACGTGACCACGGCGCGGACGGCCTCGTCCCCGGCAAACCGCAGTTGCCACGGCCGATCCGAGCCTGGGCGCACCGGATCGGGTTCGACGGAGACGGTGAACCGTGGATCCGATACGGTCGCGTGGACCGACGCGCACCCGCGCGGGCAGGTGAGCGACGAGGTAGTGACCGGCTCGCCGTCGCCGGCCGCCGCGTACGGCAGGTCGACCCTGGGCGCTGCCACGATCTCGCCCCCCGGATACGCCACCTCGGGCGTGACCGGGGCGCACAGCACGGGCACGAGGCCCCCGACGACGGCTAGAGCACCGATAAGGTAGCCGGACCGAGCGAGGCCCGTGCGAGGGCGGCGAAGCTCGGTCATCGCAGGTGACCGAGCCGTTCGCGAGGAGGGAGCGTGCTGGAGCACGTGACCGAGGAGCGACGTCTCGCGGGG
>CAIUDO010000013.1 GCA_903897935.1 uncultured Pseudomonadota bacterium | reverse complement strand
TGGCGCGGCCTGCGCGGCCGGGGGCGGCGCCAACGACGTCGCGCGGTGGCCGGTCGCTTCGATCCACCACAAGTCGGCCTGGTGCAGCGCGAGCGTGTGGGCGTAGGCGTCGAGCAGCGCCCACTCCGGGCTGGAGGGGACCGCGGCCTCCGACGCCCGCATCGCGTCCAGCGCGGGCCCGACGACGTCCCGCCGCCCGGCGTTGGCCGCGACGACGATCTGGAGCGCCCGGGCGATCCGGACCCCCGTCGGGTCGCCCAGCGACGCAGCGCGCTCGAGCTCGGCCCACGGGTCGACGCCTTCGGGCCCTGATCCCGGGATTGTGGCCCAGGCTCCGGCCTGCAGCGCCGTGGGGGCGTGCCACCACGCCGCGTCGTCGACGCAGGTCGCGAGGCGCCCCACGGTGAGGAGCTGGTCGAGCGGTACCCCGACCGGTCCGCCGGCGCTGCGGTCGTGCAGCAGCGCGTTCGTGCCCGCGACGAGGCCGACCAGCAGCACGATCTCGTCCCGGCTCGCCACCGACGGGCACGTCTCGCCGTCGAACGGGCCGTATCGGGCGTCGAGCGTGCGCCACGCGCGCCACGCGCGGGCGGCGGCCAGCCCCCACGCGCGCTCGGCGGCGACGCGGGCGTCCAGCGCCTCGCTCACCCGATCAGGTGCTAGATCCCGGCGAAGCCGGGCGGCGTGCAGGTCGGCGGCGCGTGCGACCTCCTCCGCGCACAACGACGCGCTCGTCTGCGCGATGACGAGGGCGCGCTCGGGCGGGTTGTTCGGGCGTGGGACCGACGCGAGCGCGTGGTCCAGCGCGGCGCCGAGCGCGCACACCTCACCGACGTCGGGGACCGCCATCGCGGTCGGCACGACGCGGTCGACGGTGAAGCGGTCGATCTTCGCCGAGCACGCCACGCCGACGACGATCAACGCAGCGACCTCCGCGAGCGCGACGACGCGGGGCTGGGACGACGGCGGGATCATCTACGGCAGTTCGGTGGTGAACGAGGTGCCGCCGAACGACCCGCTCGCGGTGAAGGTGCCGGGTAACGAGCCGCCTTCACTGGAGATCGCGGCGTCGTACCAGCAACACTCGAAGGTGCTCGCGGACGGGCTCGTCGGGCGCCACGGGGCGTCGACCCACACGCCGGGCGCGGCGATGTTGAGGCGCAAGCGGTCGGGCAACAACGCGGCGGCGTCGGGCGGGCACCCGGGCGCCACGAACGCGAGCCGCGGCCCGTCGAGCGACACGGTGTTGGCCTCGCCGGGCACGCTGCCGTCCCCGGTGCCCGTGAAGCGCGCGGCGTCGAACTGGAACGTACACTCGGTCGCGTACGTGCTCGCTGCGGCCGCCTTCGTCTGGATGCGGCCCACCACCGACGACGCGTACACGGTGCGATCCGACGATCCGCCGACGCCGTCGAACGCCTGGACGGAGAGGAACCCTTCGTCGAGGATGACGCGCGCGGTGTCGACGCACAGCGGCTCGGTCCAGCACGCGTCGTCTTCGCAGTCGGTGAGCCCGTCGAGGTCCTCGTCGACGCCGCCCGTGCACGCCTCCTGGCAGGCCGGGTCATCGGCGCAGTCGCCGTCTTCGCAGTCCTGCAGGCCGTCGCGGTCGTCGTCGACGCCGTTGTCGCACACCTCGGGGCAGCTGCAGGTGGGATCGGCGCAGTCGGCGAGGCCGTTGCCGTCTTCGTCGCCGGGGGCGCCGCAGTCCTCGGCGCACGCGGGCGCGCCGGCGCAGTCCGGGTCCTCGCAGTCGACGAGCCCGTCGGCGTCTTCGTCGAGCCCGCCGGTGCAGCGCTCGTCGCACGCCGGCACCGCGGCGCAGTCCGGGTCGGCGCAGTTCACGAGGCCGTCGCAGTCGTAGTCGACGCCGCTGCCGCACGCCTCGGGGACGCCGACGCCGATGCCCGCGTCGCCGTCGTCGCAGTCGGTCCCGCCGCCTGCGAGTGCGTCTTGGCCGTCGCCGTCGCGGTCGAAGTCCGAGCCGCCGTCGCATGCCTGATCCACGCCGTCGTACCAGACCTCGGCGGCGCCAGGGTACGCGTCGGCGTGGGCGTCGTCGCAGTCGCCGGCGGACGACACGAAGCCGGGCGGGGCGCCGCAGGCCTCCAACGACGCGGCGGGGTCGCCGTAGCCGTCGCCGTCGGTGTCGGCGTACCAGGTGCGCGCGTCGATCGCGCCGTCGTCGACGTCGCCGTCGCAGTCGTCGTCGTCGCCGTTGCAGGTCTCGGTGGCGCCGGGGAACACGGTGGCGTCGCGATCGTCGCAGTCGACGTCGCTCGCGTAGCCGTCGCTGTCGGCGTCGACCGGCTCGGTGTCGGTGTCGGTGTCGGTGTCGGTGTCGGTGTCGGTGTCCGAGTCGCTGTCGGTGTCGGTGTCCGAGTCGCTGTCGGTGTCCGAGTCGGTGTCGCTGTCGGCGTCGGTGTCCGAGTCGGAGTCGGTGTCGGTGTCGGTGTCGGAATCGGTGTCGGTGTCGGTGTCGGTGTCGGTGTCGGTCTCGACGGGGTCCTCGATCGCGACGACGTAGAACGACAGGCTCCAGACCTCGAGCGTGGCGAAGCCACCGGTGAACTCGGCGCCGGTCTGGACCTCCCACGTGGTGTCCGTCTCGTCGGCGAGCTTGAGCAGCACGCGCCCGTCCGACTCCGGGGCCGGCACCGACAAGGTCGCGGCGGCCTGAAACGGGGTGCCGTGGGGGGTGAACGCGAACACGTCGCCGTCTTGGACGAACCCGGCTGGGACGGGCAGCGGCGGCGCGACGGCGGCGACCTCGATCGGGACCTCACCGGGCAGCCCACCGGCGGGGACCGTGAGGGTGGCGCCGTCGCCGCTGAATTCGAGCGGCTCGGAGCACGCAAACGACAAGAGGACGAGGGAGGTGTTCACGCGGGCAGTGTCACCCGATTCAGGCCCCGTGGCCAGCCTCGTACGCCCGCCGGACAGCGCGCGCCTGACACCGAACTTTCGTCCCGGCGCCGGTGCGTCCAGCCGCGACGGGGCGCCGCGTCCTGATCCGCGGGGGTGAAAGATGCCGACAATCGCAGCTTTGATGGTCGTTTTCTTCGGCATTGCCGTGGCCGGGACGCCTGTGACGACCGCGGGAGCGACGGTGGAGAAGCCCGTTCGGGGCAGCCTCGAGCAGCACCCCTACGGGCAGATCGACTACACCGCGTACACGCTCGAGTGGGGAGAGGCCCGGGTGGGGCTGGCCTCGAGCGGGATCGGCGTCCTCCCGCGCGTACACGTGTCGACGGTGCCCGTGCTGTCGGTGCTGAAGATCTACAACGGGGCCGCGAAGTGGGACGCGGTGCGGGCCGGCCCGCTCGATGTCTCAGCGGCGGTGTCCGCCTACGTGCTGCCGCTGGGCGACTTCCTCGGCACCGTGGTCGCGCCGGGGGCCACGGTTTCGCTGCGGGTCGCCGAGCCGTTCACACTGCACGCCGGAGCCCGGTACGTCGACGCTCGGGGCTCGGGCATCCCGGATCCGGCGGCGATGCCGAAGCTCGTCACGGGCGCGCTCGGGGTCGACCCGGCGGACCTGACGGGCATCTACGATCAGGCGGTCGCCTACGGCTCGACGTCGTTCGCGGCGCAGGGCACGATGGTCCGCTTCGCGGCCGACGTCCGGTTCAACCGACGGGACAGCCTGGTCGTGCAGGTGGGCGGGCTGGTCGACGGGTCGCTGGCGGCCCACGCGGCGGCGCCGGTGTTCGGGATCGACGAGTCGGTGGCCGGCGGCGCCGGCCTCGCCGACACGCTCACCGCGACGTTGTCGTATCAAGCCTCGTTCCGGAGCCTCGACCTGCGGCTCGGCGGCGGCACCTCGGCGCTCCCGGCGGCGTGGGCCGTCCAGGGCAACGACATCGCGATGCGCGCCTTCGGGCGAACCCGCCGCGAAGAGGCGCGCGCGATCGCCGCCTGGCGCTCCGGCGAGGACCCGGCGACGATCTCAGGCATCTCGGTGGCGAGCGCGCCCTAGGCCCAAAACAAGCGCAGGGCCGAGCCATCAGCCATCAGCCATCAGCCATCAGCCATCAGCCATCAGCCATCAGCTTTCAGCTTGACAATGGCGCGATGGTAACCCAACCGACCTTCACCTGAACGGGAACAACCCGGTCGACTGCCGCTGAGCGATGCATAACTTTGACCGGGCTGACCGCTGACCGCTGACCGCTGAC
>CAIUDO010000012.1 GCA_903897935.1 uncultured Pseudomonadota bacterium | reverse complement strand
CGGTGTCCGTATCGGTGTCGGTGTCCGTATCGGTATCGGTGTCCGTATCGGCGTCGGCGTCCGTATCGGCATCCGTATCGGCATCCGTATCGGCGTCGGTGTCGGTGTCGGTGTCGGCGTCCGTGTCGGTGGGCTCCGTGCCGGTCTCCTTCGGGCTGCATGCGAACAAGGTGACGAGGGCGAGGGTGAGGGCGAGACGCATCGGGGGCTCCACTTCGTGAATCGGTCAGGCTTGTTCGATGTCGGACGCGGCGTCGTCGCTGGTGAGCAGGACGCGCTCCACGCCGTCGAGACCGGACAGCTCCTGCAGCAACGCTTCATTATCACGGCCGGGGGCGATCTCGACGCGGTACCGCAGCGATAACGTCTCACCGAACCGCAGCGACCGGGCCTCGACCAGCCACCGGCGACGTACGTGCCGGTCGATGATCTCCGTAGCGGCTCGTTCGGTCGCCTGGTACGCGGCGAGGTCGCACCTCAGGCTAAAGAGCTCGCCTCGAACACCCGAGATTGGCAAGACGTACAGCGCGAGCACGGCGAGCGCGCAGATGCCGGTCCCGACGAGGGCGACCTGCCAGGCGCCCACCCCGACCGAGATGCCGGCGGCGAGCGACAAGAAGACGAAGGTGACGTCCCACGGGCTCGCGATCTGTGTTCGGAAGCGGATGATCGCGAGCGCGCCTACGAGCCCGAACGCGCGCGCGATGCTGTTGCCGACCGCGAACATCACCATCGCGCTGACCATCGCGAGCATGACCAGGGCGCCCTGCAGCCGGATCGAGATGGTCCGGCCGGGCACCGCGATCCGGTACAACAGCGCGACGGCAAGACCAAGAACGAACGCCAACAACATGCCGCGGGCCACCTCCGGGGACTCAGGAGGAGGCAGCAGGGGCTGGGTCAGCAGCGCGACGCTCGGGTCGGAGTAGGGGTTCATGCGGCGGACGCCGCGGCGGCGGACCGTCGCGGCGACCACGACGTCGAGAGGTAACGGAGCTCAGCAGGGCGGTCGCCTCGGCAGCAATGGTAGATAGAGAGCCCGAACTTGCTGACTGGACCGGCTCGCAGCCGTAGCTCTCTGCACATGCGGCGCATCCACGCTGGGGGGAGCACGTCGAACTTGAGCTCCATCACCATGAGATCGCTCGGCATCAAGGCGATCGGGGTGTCGGCGCGCAGCGCGCGCGCGTCATCGACCTTCGCGCCGCGCACGTCGTGATCGAGGGTGAGGCGCAGCTTGGGGTCTGACTTGTCGACGCCGACGAACACTTCGCGCTCGTAGCGGACGAGGGTCTTCGGCGCGCGCCCCCCGGCCTCGACCGGCCCCATGAACGCCGCCAACGGTGAGCGGTTGCGGGGTGTGACCGCCACGCTCGTCCATGGCGTCGGGTTCGGCTGGTCGACCCACTGCGGCCCGTTGCCGACATAGGTGCGCGCCTTGATCACGCGATCATCCAGCTTTCGCTTGTTCTCTAGGAATACTGGGTCTTTCGGGCCCGCGAGGCCGTACGTTCGGATCCGGATTCGATTACGAACGTTCGCCTCGCATAGCCGGTCCGTGTAGTCCTGAAGGTTGTCTGTATCGAAATACAGGCTGGTGACGACGTAGCCGCGGCCAGGCCGGCCAGGCAGCGGGCCCGCGTGAGGATCGGGCTCCACGAACGGGCCGACGATGTCGAGCACCGCGTCGCGGTGGCGCGCCGGGATCGCGTACTTCATCTCATAGCGCCCGAGGTCGTACTTCATGGCGCGAGCCACGCGGACAGCCGCGCGAGCAGAGGCCCCGTCGCCGCCCGCGGCGCGACGGTGACGGTGCCGACCATGCCGGTCCGCAAAACGAAGTCGGGGTTGTCGAGCCGAGCCGTCGCGATGAAGGTCGGGGCCGACCCGATCCACGCGACGGACTCGCTCACCTCGACGAGCGCTCCTTGCCAGGTCCGATCGAGGCCGTCGACCTCGAAGGTCGCGGTGTCACCCACCGACACCGATCCACGCGCGCTCTGCGGGACGGCGAACCGGATGAAGACGTGCTCGAGGTCGTAAACCCGAACAATAGAGCTGGTCCCTCCGATCTCGACCATGCCGTCGATAGGGCTGGCCAACGTCCCGGCGCCGAGCAGGCCGTCGACCCGCTGGATCTCGATGTCAGCCGCGGCGATCTGCGCGTCGAGGGAGGCGAGGGACTCCGCGCGGGCGGGCGCGCGCGCCACCGAGACCCCGGCGCGCGCCAGGGAGACCTCGCGCTCGCGTAAGTCGAGCAGTTGGGCCGCGATCTGCCGCTCGGCCGCGCCGGCGGCGCCCGCCGCGTACAGCCCATCGACGCGACGCAGCTCGATCGCGGCCGCGTCTCGGGCAGAGACCGCGACGTCGACCCGCCGCGACGCCTCGGCGACCTCTTCGACTCGGCCACCGGCGACGAGCAGCGCGCGCTCGGCGACGAGGGCGTCGCGTTGGGCGCGGAGGCTGTCGATCGCCGCTCGGAGCTGGATCGACCGCACGGTCGCGACCGGTTGACCCGTGGTGACGAGGCCGCCGCTCTGAAGGCCGGCGGCGAGGGTGAGCTCGACGCGATCCTCGCGGCTGAAGCCGACGACCTGCTCGCCCTGAACGCTCCGACCGAGCGCGTGGCCCCCGTCGATCAGCGTCCACCGATACCGGCCTGCGCCGTCGCTCCCGACCTCCCACGTCGCGGCGGCCTCGACGATGGCGGACGAGGAGGGACCTACGTGCCCGCCGGTTGCCACGCCGAGGGCGATGAGGGCCACCAACGCGGACACTCCTGCGATTCGCGCGCCTGCGCCTCGCCCCATCGTTTCGTCACCCTTTCGTCACAGGAGCCCAACTATGTCACAAGTGTCGCTCGCCTGCGAGCCCGATGTGAAGGGCCTGTGAAGGGTCATGCACCTCGTCGGAGCGCGCGCACGGCCTCGGTGTGGAGCCACGCGTCCACGGCGTCCCGTTCGCCCGCGCTGAGCGCGCTGATCCGCGACTTGATGCGGTTGACGCGCTGAGTGACCGCGGCGCGCGAGACCCCGGCGTGGCGCGCGAAGTCAGCTTTGTTGCCCGCCTCCAACAGCGCGGTCAGGTACTCGGCGTCGTCCGCGGGCAGCGCGGTGGGCCGGGGCCCGCCTTCGACGTCCGGTCCGGGCGCTGGCGCGGTCCAGCTCCGCACCTCCTCCTCGGCCGGTCCTTCGAGCAGCGCGCGCTCGCTCCGGCGGCGCCGCACGAGCCGCCACACCGTGCGGTCGGTCATGGTGCGCACGTACGCGAGCAGCTCCGGCAGGCTGCCGCCGCGAAACCGCGCGAGCGCGCCCGTCGCGAGCTCGAGCAGGACCTCTCCGACGACGTCCTCGGCGTCGGTCGGGCCGAACGCATCTCCACCGTTGGTGCGGAGGTGGAACGACACGCGGCCGTGGGCGTAGCGCGCGAGCGTCTGCAGCAGCGCGCGCGCCTCTGGTGACGTCCGATCAGCGATGACCAGCCGGAGCTGGTGCTGGAAGGGCGTCATGGTCAGAAGCCGTTGTAGATGTCGGAGACGAACCCGAACGGCCGCAAATCGCCCGGTGAACCCGGGCTCTCGTCGTGGTGCTTACCGTCGTCGCCTTCGCCGTCGTCGCCGTCGTCACCTGCGCCGTCGCTGTCACCCCCGCGCGGGCCGATCTCGTCATCCGGCCCGACGATCGCGACCGCGATGCGCTCGAGGACCATGACCTCGGGCTCGGCACGAAGCTCCTCCGGCGTGACGCCAGTGATCCAGGAGAGCAAGGAGATGACGACGATCATGCTGCACCTCGGTTCTTGATCCGACGGTGCCAGCCTAGGGTTGTTCGTTAACGTCCGCGACAGAAATCGTTGCCGCGCGCGGATCTGATGACGAACCCGTCAGTCGCGGAGCAGCGCGAGATCAGGATCTCGCTCGATCATGTCGGAGAGGGCATCGACGAAATCGTCTTCGAACGCGCGCTGCACCTGATCGAGCAGCTCGCGCGCCTCGTCTTCGTCGCCGAGGCGCAGCAGGGTGGCGAGCACGTTCGCGAGGTTGCCAGGCGAGCGCTGGCGCTCGAACGCGCGCGTGAAGTGGTCGATCGCGACCTCGTACTGGCCGAGCAAGAACGCCAACACGCCGCGGTGACGGTCGACGCTCGCCAGGTTGTCGGCGAGGTTCGGGCCGCCGAGCCGCATCGCCGCGACCTCCTGCTCGCCGACCAGGCGCGCGGCCTCTTCGTAGTCCCGGACCGACGGGGACGCGGCGATGACGTGGCGCGCCGACAGGTACATGACGCGATCGATCCGCCCCTCGGCGAGCAGTCGGTCCGCGAAGGCGCGCGCGCGGTCCGGATCGAAGTCTCGGGCCTGGATCATCTGCTCGAGCTCGCTCATCGCGGCCCGTTGCGACGGCGCCACCGAGTCGGCGAGCGGGAGGTAAGCGGCGACATCCGCTTGCTTGAGGACACGCTCCAGGAGCGCGGCATAGTCCATGGCGACCCTCGCGAAGTTCTACGACGCGCACGGGTAGCAAGCTGGGGCCCAAAGTCGAGCGGGACAACACGAAAAGAACGGATGCGACGCTTAGACGGGCCGTCCTGGCAGGCGCCATGCGGCGTCGGGCCAGCCGTCGCCATCGGCGTCGTGCGCGCGGAGCGCGCCCATCTCGTCGAACACGAACACCTGGTCGACGTGCCCGTCGCCGTCCTGGTCCCACTCCTCACGCAGCTTACGCGCCCACACGGGCTCGTTGGCGCCGTCCCCGTCGAGGTCGCACACCACCCGCTCGGCGTACGGGTTGGCGGCAGTGGTGCGCTCCATCACCCGCAGGATGGTCCGGACGTACTCGCCGTGAACGACCTCGAGCATCGTGCCGTCCGCCGCGGGCGTGACGATCCGATCGGGCACCTTGACCGTCGCGATCGACGCGTCGGCGCTGCCAACGGCGAGCGCGGTGACGAACGACAACAGGGTCACCAGCATGCTCACCTCCGAGCGCGACATCTAGGACACGGGTCGAGACCCGACAAGACGCACGATCGAGCAGCAGGTGCCCAAAGTGGCGACGAATGACGTCACAAGATGTCAGGGCAGCGCCGCCCCGCGGGTGCGGAGCGGCGGTTCGACAGGGTCATAAGCCGAGTTCTGTTCCGTCGACGGTCACCCGACGCCGGTGGGAATCATTCATCTAGGTCGGACGTTGCCGGCCGACTCGAGCGACCAACCCGGGGACGCGGACGGGCCGCCCGCCTCGGCGAACCGAGGGCCCCTGTTTGGTCTTGCTCCGGATGGGGTTTGCCTGGCCGCGCCCGTTGCCGGACGCGCCGGTGCGCTCTTGCCGCACCCTTTCACCCTTGCCTCCGCCGAAGCGGGCGCGCGACCCGTTCCTCCGCGACCCTTGGGATGGGCGGACGGTGCGCGCGTGGCGGTCTGCTCTCTGTTGCACTTTCCTCCGGGTCGCCCCGACCGGGAGTTACCCGGCACCCTCGCCCTGTGGAGCTCGGACTTTCCTCCCGCAGCGGTGAAGCTGCCGGCGATCCCCGGCCCAGTCGAACGCGCGCGCCTATCCCTTCGGCAAGACGGGGACCAGCCACCGCCCGCAGCCGCGGCACGTGTGCACCAAGCCAGACGCGATCTCGACCTCTTGCTGCGGCGCGACCGCCATCCGACACGCGCGGCAGATGCCGCTCTCGATGCGAGACACCGAAGTGCCGCGCCGCGCGCGCATCAGGTCGTACTTCTCGCGCACCTCGGCCGGTAGGGACGCCGCGGCCGACGCCCGGTGGGTCGCGGTGGCTTCGCGCGCGGCGCGGAGCGTGACGAGCTCGGCGGCGGCGGCTGCGGTGACGGTCGGCACCGCGGCGGTGGACTCCGCGAGCGCGCGCTCGGCTGCGGCGAGCGCGCGGGCGATCTGATCGGCATCCTCCATCAGCTCGAGCTGCTTGGTCTCGGCGTCGTCGATCGCGGCGTCTGCGGTTGCGATCTGACGGCCGGCCGCGTCGGGGTTGCCGAGCCCTTGCTCGAGCGCGCGCACTGCGGTGGCCTTGCGGGCACGGTGCTCGGCGATCTGCTTCTCCAGGCCGCGGGTGGCGGTCCGGTTCGCCTCCAACCGCGCGCGGACGGCGGAGAGGGAAGCCTCAGCGGTGGCGGCGGCGGTGCGCGCGGCGCCGGGCTTGCTTCGTGCTGCTTCGATCGCGCGGTCGAGGCGCAACAACTCCTGGTCGTGCTCAGCGAGGGCGTCGAGGATGGGCAGCATCGGGCTGATGGGCAACAGGCGCTCCAGGCGGGAGGGGCGGACTTGGTTCGCCTCCTATACCGCGAGGAGCACGTCGCGCGCGGTGCGGCGGACGGGCATGCACGGGTTACGAGCCGAAACGGCGGGCCTATAGCTCAGTTGGTCAGAGCACCCGGCTCATACCCGGAGTGTCCCAGGTTCAAGTCCTGGTGGGCCCACCCTGCGCCTTAGCCCTCGATGAACGCCTTCAAACGCTTCGCCCGCGACGGGTGGCGCAGCTTACGCAGGGCCTTCGCTTCGATCTGACGGATGCGCTCCCGGGTGACCTCGAAGTCCTGGCCGACCTCCTCGAGGGTGTGGTCCTGGTGCTGGCCGATGCCGAACCGCAGGCGGAGCACCCGCTCCTCGCGCGTGGAGAGGGTCGCGAGGACCTTCCGGGTGGCCTCGTTCAGCGACTGACCGATGATGTTCTCGGAGGGCGAGCCCGTGGTCTTGTCTTCGATGAAGTCGCCGAGGTGGCTGTCTTCTTCTTCGCCGATCGGGGTCTCGAGGCTGATCGGCTCCTTGGCGATCTTCAGGATCTTGTGCACCTTGTCGACCGGGAGCTCCATCTTCTCCGCGATCTCTTCCGGGCGCGGCTCGCGGCCCATCTCCTGGACGAGCTGGCGTTGCGTGCGGACGAGCTTGTTGATCGTCTCGATCATGTGGACCGGGATGCGGATGGTCCGCGCCTGATCGGCGATCGCCCGCGTGATCGCCTGACGGATCCACCACGTGGCGTACGTGGAGAACTTGTAGCCGCGGCGGTACTCGAACTTCTCGACGGCCTTCATGAGGCCGATGTTGCCCTCCTGGATGAGGTCCAGGAACTGCAAGCCACGATTCGTGTACTTCTTGGCGATCGACACGACCAGCCGCAGGTTCGCCTCGACCAGCTCGCACTTCGCCTGCTCGGCGAGCGCCTCACCGCGCTTGAGCTCCATGGCGGCGCGCTGGAGGTGATCGCGGGTCATGCCGGTGGCCTTCTCGATCTTCCGCACCTTGCGAAGCTCGCGCCGCACCCGGCTGTCGAAGTCCTTCCAGCGATCTTCCGGGATGCCCGTCTTGTTGATGACGTCGCGGCCGCCGGTGTCGAGGTCGCGCCGCACCTTACGGATCGAGCGGCGCAAGTCGCGCATCGGCAAGCGGGCGTCGCGCGCGACGAGCTCGACCTCCTTCTCGGCGCGCGCCACCTGGACCCACGCCTCCTGGATGCGCTGCGAGATCGTGGCGATCTGGCGCTTCGACAGGTTCAGGCCGTCGAGCAGCTCGTAGAGCGACTGCTGGAGATCGGCGATCTCACTCTCGATCTCGTCGAGGCGCTTCTGCGTCTTCGCGCGCTCGATCTCCTCCTGGAGGTCGCCGATGCGCTCTGCGGTCTGGTGGCCCTCGTCGTACAGCTTCTCGAGGGTGCGCCCGCCGCGGGCTTTGGCGACGCGTGGGCGCTTGCCGCTGCGAATCGCGCGCTGGATCCGCTCTTCTTCCTCCCCGATCAGGTCGCGGATGAACTCGACGCCGACGGAGGAGGTGAGGGCGATCTGCTTGACGGACACCTCGCCGTCTTCGATGCGCTTCGCGATCTCGATCTCGCCTTCGCGCGACAACAACGAAACCGTGCCCATCTTGCGCAGGTAGACCCGGACGGGGTCGTTCGAGCGCTGGAGGTCGGGCTTCTGCTCCTCGCGGGCGCCGCCGCGGCGCTCCGCTTCCGCTTGCTTGCGGGCCTGCGCGACGACCTCGATGTCGAGGTCGCTGAACATGATCATCACGTCGTCGAGGCGCTCACTCGAGATGAGGTGCGTCGGGAGGAAGTTGTTCATCTCCTCATAAGTGACGTACCCCCGCTTCTTCCCGATACTGATGAGCTCTTGGACCTCGGCGATGTCCTTGTGGTTGGTCATGCGCGGATGGCTCCTGGGCCGGTCGGGGATTGGGATGGCGTTTCTTGACGAGAAACGCGCGCGCGGGGAATCGCCTGAGGTACGATGACCGCGATCCGCCCCTGGGGACGTTCGCAGCGTGGCCTCAACGCTTTGAGGCAACGCTGCGTGGAATAACTACGGAGCGCGCGTCTGCCAACTACGCGCGGCGCGTGGTGGCGCGGTTACGCCGGCGGACGGCCCGACGGCGCCAGGAGCTGCAACACCGCGTCGACATCCCCTTGGTTCAACGCCGGGCGTAGGGCGTTGCGGCGCGAGATGACGTCCTTGCGTTCTTGGGCGCACGCGCGCAACGCGACGTAGTCGTTCTTACGCGCCGCCTCCTCCGTCTCCCGGGTCAGCACCCGAAGCCGGGCCTCCCACGCCTGGCTCGCGGCGCTGGCGAGGATCTCGGCCGCGCCGATCGCGGCTTGCGACTCGGGGTACAGCTCGGGTCGGGCGGCGACCGCGAGCAGCACCCTGCGGGCGTCGCTCTCACCCAACGTGTCGAGCACGGACGCCACCGGCACGCCGGCGACGAGCTGAGCGAGCGGCTCGCGGATCGCCGTGTCGTCGGGCCACAGGGCGCGGTCGACCGCCAGGAACACCGGTTGTACCGCCTTGAAGTGGTGTACGAGCAGCCACAGCAGGTGCACGACCGAGCGGGTGACCTTCCAGGTGGGGGCCGCCGGCTCGGCGTCTTTCGGCGCGCTCATGCGACGCCGGAGCGCCTCTTCGGGCACCCGCAGTCGCGCCGCGAGCCGGCTCACCATCAGGTCGGGCAACGAGGCCAACAACGGGGCGATGTCTTCGATCACGCGCTCGGTGCCGATCGCGTCGCTGCCGTGGCTCTCGATGCGCCGCTGCACGACCCACTCGGCGAGCGGCTCCTTCGTGGCGAGCGCAGCCTCGAACGCCGCTGCTCCTCCGGTTCGCACCAGCTCGTCGGGGTCCTTGGCGCCCGGCACGACCACCCGGAACGGCTGCATGCCCGCCTCGACGCACAGGGGCAGGGCCTTCTCGGCGGCGCGGCTGCCGGCGTCGTCGCTGTCGAGCACCAGGACGAGGTTCCGGGTCAGCCGTCGGAGGCGGTCGAGGTGCTCCTTGGTCAGCGCGGTGCCGCAGGTCGCCACCGCCTCGTGAAACCCGGCCTGGTGCAAGGACAGAACGTCGAAGTAGCCCTCGACGACGATCACCCGGTCGGCCCGCTGGATGCGTGGGCGCGCGACGTCGAGACCGTAGAGGACGTCCGACTTGTGGTAGAGGTCCGTCTCCGGAGTGTTGAGGTACTTCGGTCCGTCTCCCGACAGCAGGCGCGCCCCGAACCCGATCACGCGGCTGCGTTCGTCTCGGATGGGGAACATCAGGCGGTCGCGGAACGTGTCGTACAGGCCGCGCGTGCCCTTCTTGGCGAGCCCTGCCGCTTCGACCAAGTCGGCGTCGAAGTTGGCGCTGTGCAGGTGACCGAGCAGCGCGTTCCAGCCGTCGGGGGCGTAGCCGAGGCGCGCTTGCCGGGCCGCCTCCCGCGACATCTCGCGGCCCTCCAGGTAGCGCCGCGCCGCCGCGCCGGGGCTGCCCCACAGCTGGCGCTCGAAGAACGCCGCTGCCTCCTCCAACACGTCGCGCAGCGACGCCTTCTTTCGCAGGGCTTGGCGCTCGGCGGCCGACAGCTCTCGGTCCTCGATCGTCACCCCGGCCGCGCGCGCGAGGTCGCGGACGACCTCGTGAAAGCCCTGCCCCTCGATCTGCATGACGAACCGGAAGACGTCGCCGCCGGCCTGACAACCGAAGCAGTAGTACAGCCCCTTGTCCGGGCTCACCGAGAACGATGGCGACTTCTCCTCATGGAACGGGCAGCGGCCCATCAGGGTGTTGCCACGCCGCTCCAAGCGCACGTAGCGCCCGATCACCTCGCCGATGTCGGTGCGGTCGCGCACCGCGTCGACGATGTGGCGGTCGATCGCCACCTCAAGCCACCGCGGCGGACTCGTCGATGGCCCGCTGCATCGCGGCCCGGTCGCGCACCGCGTCGCTGACCCTGGCGATCCGGGCGCCCAGGCCGCGCAGCTTGCCCACGATGTCGTCGTAGCCGCGGTCGAGGTGGTAGATCCGCAGCACCTCGGTGAGGCCCTCTGCGCCGAGGCCGGCGATGACGAGCGCGGCGGAGGCCCGAAGGTCAGACGCCATCACCGCCGCGCCGGTGAGCTTCGGCACCCCGTGCACGGTCGCGGTGTTCGCGCGCGTCTCGATGCGGGCCCCCATCCGGCACAGCTCGGCGGCGTGCAGGAACCGGTTCTCGAAGATCGTCTCTTCGATGACCGAGGTCCCGTCGGCGAACGCGACGAGCGCCATCAGCTGCGCCTGCATGTCGGTCGGGAACCCGGGGTGGGGCTCGGTCGTGACGGTGGTGGGGCCGAGCGGCCCGTCGCGGCGCACCCGCACGTCGTCGCCGTCGACGTCGACCGTGCAGCCTCCGATCCGGAGCTGGTCGAGCACCGCCCGCAGGTTCTCGGGCATCGCGCCGCGCACCGTGACGTCCCCGCCCGACACCGCGGCCGCGGCGAGCATGGTGCCGGTCTCGATCCGGTCGGGCAGGATGCGGTACGGCCGCGAGGCGGGCACCAGCCGCGACACACCCTCGACGCGCAGGGTGGACGTGCCTTCGCCTTCGATGCGGGCGCCCAGGGTGCGCAGGAAGCGCACGAGGTCGACGATCTCTGGCTCCCGGGCCACGTTCTCGAGCACCGACACACCGTCTGCGAGCACGGCCGCCATCAGGATGTTCTCGGTGCCCGTGACGGTGGGGACCGACAGGCGGATCTCGGCGCCGCGCAGCCCGTCGGTGCGACCGTGCACCATGCCGCCTTCGAGCACGAACCGGCAGCCCAGCCGCTCGAGCCCCTTGAGGTGCTCGTCGATGGGCCGCACGCCGATCGCGCACCCGCCCGGCAACGAGACGCGCGCCTCGCCACAGCGGGCGAGCAGCGGCCCCAGCGCGAGCACGGACGCCCGCATCTTGCGTACGACGTCGTACGGGGCCTCGCAGAACGCGATCCGGGACGTGTCGATGCGGGTGGTCGGTCCCGCGAGCGACGGGCACCCGATGCGACCGATGAGCGAGAGCGTCGACGAGACGTCGGCGAGCTCGGGCACGTTCGCGATGCGGTGCTCGCCGGGCGCCAACAGCGTCGCGAACAAGATCGGGAGCGCCGCGTTCTTCGCGCCGGACGCGGTGACGGCGCCGCGCAGCCGCGCACCACCCTCGATGACGAGTTTCTCCATGGACGTTGCTCCTGGACCCGGGCTCGGGTCGCGCCGCCGGGTGGCGGACCCCGACCGGGCTCGCGGCGGCTGGATGCACGAGGCGTGCCGGTCCTGGTCGCACGGGGGAGGCGTCCCGGCAAGGCAGAGCAGGCGTTATCAGGCGCCGATGTGGTGGTGGTACGCGTTCCCTGCGATCGCAGGCGGGTGGTCGGGGGCTGCGGCCGAGTCGGTCGACGTGATCGGCGCGCCGACGTTCGTGCGCCGGGTGGTCGAGGGCCAGCCGGCGTCGGGGTGGCGGGCGGATCTCCCAGGGGAAGACGGGGCGTTCGTGGCGCTGTGGGTCGCCCCGGACGGCGCCGT
>CAIUDO010000011.1 GCA_903897935.1 uncultured Pseudomonadota bacterium | reverse complement strand
GCGCCGCGCGTGGCCAACCCGGCGGTCACGGAGGCGGTCGCGCGCGCCCCGGCGCCGCTGCTCGTGATGGTCGGGCTGGCCGGCGTGGTGTCGCTCGGCATGGAGGTGGTGTGGTTCCGCCTCGTCGCGGTCGGGCTCGGCGCGACCGTGCAAGCGACCGGGCTCACGCTCGCGGTGTTCTTGGCCGGGGTGGCGCTCGGCGCGTGGGCCGGGCGATCCCCGACCCCGGCCGACCGCGCGGTGGGCAGGAGCATGATCGCGCTCGGGGTGCTGGCGTTGCTCGGCGCCGCGTCGTGGTCGTTGCTGCCGTACGGGATCGCGGTGTCGTGGGCGTGGTTCGGGCAAGCCGGCGTGATGCCCGGCAACGCGATCTTGGCGGCGGTCGCGATGGGCGGCGCGCCGGCGGCCAGCGGGTACGTGTTCGCGGCGGCCGCGCGTGCGCTGCCCGACGTCCGGCAGGCCGGCCAGCTCGTCGCGGCGAACACGCTCGGCGCGGTCATCGGCTGCCTGGTCGGTGGGCTCGTCCTGATCCCATGGCTGGGGCTGCGTGACTCCGTGCTCGTGCTCGCAGGCGTCGCCGTGATCGCAGGCGCGGCGTGGCAGCGGGCGCCCGCGGTCGTGCTGGTGCTGGCCATGGCGGCGGCGGCGCTCCCCGCTTGGGACGCCAGGATGTACGCGGTCGGCTTGTACCTGCGCATCTCCGACTTCGCCGATCCGAGCCTCACCGAGGTGCGCCGGTTCGCGGACGAGGGGTGGGACCTGATCTCCTACGAGCATGGTCGCAGCGCCGCGGTCGCGGTGGGGCGGTCGCGGCGGACCGGCAACGTGTGGGTGAGCGTCAACGGCAAGGTCGACGCCTCCACCGGCGACGACATGCCGACCCAGCAGCTCTCGGGGGTGCTGCCGATCCGGATGCACCCCAGCGTCGCCGCCGACGTCGCGGTGGTCGGGCTGGCGTCCGGGGTCACCGCCGGGTCGGTGTTGGCCGAGGCCGGCGTCGCGCACCTGACGGTGTTCGAGATCGAGCCGGCGGTCGTCCGCGCGTCCCGAGCGTTCGACCACGCCAGCGGCGCGCCCCTCGACGATCCGCGCACCAGGCTGATCGTCACCGACGCCCGCCACTGGCTGGACCGCTCGGACGCCACCTTCGACGTGATCGTCTCCGAGCCCTCCAACCCGTGGATCACCGGCGTCTCCAGCCTGTTCACCGTCGAGTACTGGCAGATCGTGCGCGCCCGCCTGCGACCGGACGGCGTGGTGTGCCAGTGGATCCAGCTCTACGGGATGGGCCCGGACGAGCTATCGGCGTTGGTGCGGACCTTCTTGCGGGTGTTCCCCGACGCGTACCTGTTCGAGACGATCCCCGGGTCGGACGTGCTCCTGGTCGGCGGCGCGGCGCGCTTGACCGACGACCTCCCGATCGCGCCGACGCTCGGCCCCGATCAGGTGCGCGCGCTCGGCGGTGAGGGCTGGATCAACACCGACGATCACCCGCGCGTCGAGTTCTCCGCCCCCCGATACCTGCACCTCGACACCGGCCCGTCGAACGCCGAGCGCATTCGGTCGCTCGCGGCGCCCTAGCGGGCTCCTCCGGTTAGTCGCGGCGGGGCGCGTCGCAGCGCGGAGGAAGGCATGGAACAGACAAGCAAGCCGGTCGCGCGCGCGGTGCTGGTCGGGGTGCAGCTGCACGGCGTCACCGACGACACCCACCACCGCGACCTCGACGAGCTCGAGCGCCTCGTCACGACCCTCGGCTACAAGGTGGTCGGTCGCATCGCGCAGAAGAAGCGATCGATCGACGGCGGGCTCGTGCTCGGCGAGGGCCGGCTGATGGAGCTGGCCGCGCTCACCGGCGGCACGGGCAAGGTCCCGAAGAAGGGGCGCGGTCGCCGGCGGGGCGGCGCAGAAGACGAAGGGGACGAGCCGGAAGACGACGTCGACCTGTCCGTGGTGGGCGAAGACGACGACGACGAATGGTGGCTGCCGCCGCCGGCGCGCGCTGACCGTGAGGCCGAGGTCGTCGTGGTCAACCACGAGCTCACCCCGATGCAGATGCGCAACCTCGCGGCAGCGACCTCCGCCGAGGTGCTCGACCGCACCGGGGTGATCGTCGAGATCTTCCACCGGCACGCGAGCAGCCCCGAGGCCAAGCTCCAGGTCGAGCTCGCGCGGCTCAAGTACGTGTCGCCGCGGTTCGCGGCGAGCGGCGGCGGGTTCGACCGCGCGGGGGCCGGCATCGGCGCCAAGGGCTCCGGTGAGTCGAAGATCGAGCTGGATCGCCGGCGCGTGCGCGACCGGGTCGCCGAGATCAACCGGCAGCTTCACGAGCTCGAGGCCAAGGTCTCGGTGCGCCGAAAGCGTCGGCAAGACGCGCTGCGGTGCGCGCTCGTCGGCTACACGAACGCCGGCAAGTCGTCGTGGATGCGCGCGCTCACCGGGAGCGGCGTGCTGGTCGAAGACAAGCTGTTCGCGACCCTGGACACCACCGTGCGCGCGCTCGTCCCCGAGACGCGGCCGCGCATCCTGGTGAGCGACACCGTCGGGTTCATCCAGCGGCTGCCGCACGACCTCGTCGCATCGTTCCGGTCCACCCTTGACGAAGCGCTCGAGGCCAGCTTGTTGGTGCACGTCGTCGACGGGTCTGATCCGGCGTGGCCCGACCAGGAGCGCGTCACGCGCACCGTGCTCGACGAGATCGGCGCGCAGGACATCCCCACGCTGATGTTGTTCAACAAGGCCGACAAGATCGACGCCGAGGCGCGGGTGATCATCGACCGGTTCCGGCACGTCGGGATGGTGGTGTCCGCGCACGACCCCGCGGACGTCCAGCGGGTTCGGGCGGCGATCGTCGACCGGCTGCTCGGCGCGATGCCCGAGGCCACGCTGGTCGTGCCGTACGATCGTCAGCACGTCATCGGCGCGATCCGTGAGGAGACCAACGTGCTCGACGAGGTGTTCGGCGACGAGGGGGTCAGCTACCGCGTGCGCGCGGCGGCCCACGTGATCGACCGGCTACGCGCGCGCATCGACCCGACGTGGCGCCCCCACGACCCTGACGACGACGACGCGTGATCAGAGCGCTGGATCCACGAAGATCACGCGCTCCGGCGGCGTGACTCGGATCGCGCGGTTGGGGGCCCACTCGCCGGGGATCACGACGTCCCACGCGATCGTGCCGTCGGCTTCGAGCTCGTAGACGTGGCTGTCGTCGGTCGACACCGTGCCGAGCACCACGAGGGTGGTGCCGCCCGGCTGGCGGTCGGCGTCCCCGAGGATCGGGTGGAACGCGCCTGGGTCCCACTGCCACACGATCTCGGCGCTCGAGGAGTCGGGCGCCAGCGCGACCTCGACGACCCGCGTGGTCGGGCGGGCCTCCGGGTCGCCGTTGTCGACGAACAGCAGGGTGCCGTCGTCGGTCAGCGAGACGCCGTGCGGCGCGTACAGGGACTCGCCGCCGGCCAGGGGCGCCGACCCACCCTCGCCGACGCTCCACACGACCTCGCCGGACGCCCGCTCGATCCTAAAGATCTGGTTCAGGTTGCGCGCGCTCACGATGAGGTCGCCGGTGGCCGGGTCGCCGTCGATCGTGAACGCGTTGAGGTGGTCCCAGTCCTGAGACGGCGGCTCGGGCGCAGGCAGGCCGGTGCAGCTCCGCCACGACCACCGCTCGTCGCCCGTGCGGCGATCGATCTCGACGAGGCTGTTGGTCGTCAGGCCGTCGCACGTGTCGTAGCCCAAGTACATCAACAAGCCGCTGCCCGTCGGCGTGATCTCGTGGTGCATGTCGAGGCCGGAGTCCCAGACCAGCCGGCCGTCCCAGGTGACGATGCCCGGCGGGAACAGATCCGAGAACCCGCCGACGAGCACGCCCGTGGGCGGTTGATCGGACAGCAAGCCCTCCGCGAGGTCGTCGTCGAGCGGGATCACGCGCGCGTCGTAGCCGGCGGCGGGCGACCCGTAGCCCCAGCGCGTCGTCACCCACCGGTACGCGCCCTCTTCGTCGATCAGCACGACGCTGCCGGGCGACTCGGACCCCTCGCGCGCGAGCGTGAGCAGCGTCCACCCAGGCTCGACCGGGGCGCCGGTGGGGGCGAGGACCGGCAGCAGGTCCGTCCCCGCCGGGGTGAACGTCTTCGGGTCGGTCTGCCACGTCTGGCCGCCAGAGGTCGCGCTGACGACCACCTCGCACGCGACGCCCGCGCGCAGGCCGATCACGACCGCCGCGTGGTCGGTGGCGGCGGACGACTCAACACCGGTGACCACCTCGCCGCCGCAGTTGAACGTCAGCTCGGTGGCGAGCGGATCCTCGGTGGTCCACGCGACGCGGGACGCGAACGGGTTCTCGTCGACCTCGAGCACCGCCGGAGGCAGCAGCGGCCCCTGGTCTTTGCCGCACGCGGCGAGCAACAACGTGAGGAGCGTGGTCATGGCCCGCAGGTAGCGCTACCCTACGCCGGTCCGCAAGGGCGGCCGACCAACGACGGGTGACAGGTTCATGGAGCGCACGATCGTCACGCGGTTGATCGAGGCCGGGTTCCGGGGCGCGAGCGCCCTCGCGCGCGTCGCGCCCTCGGGCCACGCGCTGACACGTGGCCTGGAAGTGGCGACTAACCTGCGCTATGGTACAGGACCCAGCCAGCGGTTCGACCTGTGGCGGGACCCCGCGGCCGGGGCCGGCCCGCTGCCGGTGCTCGTGTACGTGCACGGCGGCGGCTTCTCGATCTTGTCGAAAGACACACACTGGATGTTCGCGGCGTCGTTCGCGCGCCGAGGGTTCCTGGTCGTGAGCGTGGACTACCGGCTCGCCCCGGAGCACCCGTACCCGGCGGCCCTGGAGGACGTGTGCGCCGCGTGGTCGTACGTGCTCGCCACCATCGGCGCGTTCGGCGGTGACCCGTCGCGGATCGTGCTTGCGGGTGAGTCTGCCGGGGCCAACCTCTCGCTCGCGCTGACGATCGCGGCGTGTTTCCGGCGCTCCGAGCCGTTCGCGCGCGCCGTGTTCGACGCGGGCGTGGTCCCGCTGGCGGTGTTGCCGGCCTGTGGCTTCCTCGAGGTCAGCCGCCCCGAGCGGTACCTGACGCGGCCCGGCCTGCACCCGATCGTGCGGGGCCGCATCGCGACGATCTGCCGATACTACCTCCCTGGGGCGGCCGAGGGCGCCGAGCTGGCGTCGCCGCTGTGCGTGCTCGAGGGCGATGCCGCCCCGGATCGGCCGCTGCCGCCGATCTTCGCCGTCTGTGGCACCGCGGATCCGGTGCTCGACGACACGGTGCGCCTGGGCGCCGCGCTCGAGCGGCGCGCGGTCCCCGGCGGCGTGTCGCTGCACTACGGCGGAGTGCACGCGTTTCACGCCGCGACCGGCACGCGGCTCGGCCAGCAGGCGTGGGCGGCGACCGACCGGTTCCTCACGTCCGTAGCGTAGTCAGACCGTCACTTCGCCGAGGTCGCTCGCGCGCCGCGGTCGACGACGAGCTTTCCGTACGCGAAGAGGCCGAGCGCCGAGAGCACCCCGACGACGCCCATGATGTCCCAGACCATGCTGACGTCGTGGGCCGCGCGCATCGTGGCTACGAGCGCGTCGGGCGCCTGACCGGTCACCTCGACGAGCTTGGTGAACGCCTCACCCTGCGGCACCGCGTCGACCGCTGCAGGGGACAAGCCGCCCGACAGCAACATCTCGCGCGCGAACTGCTCGCGGCTCGCGAACTGGTCGTACAGCCAGGGGCCGAGCTTGCCCTCGAGCGACCAGCCAATCGCGAGCGGGATCTGGCTGAACCCGAGGTACATCGCCTTCTTGTCGGCCGGGGCGAAATTACCGACGAACTCCGAGAACTTCGGGCTCGAGAGCATCTCACCGACCGAGAAGATCGCGATCGCCGCCAGGCACCACCAGCCGGTCGACGTGTGGCCGATCGCGAACAGCGACAGCGTGGCGCACGCCGTGCCGACCACCATCGACGTGACCGGGCGCATCAGCCCGCTGATCCAGGCGAACAAGAAGCAGGTGAGCATGATCATGAACGCGTTGAAGTTGAGCAGGCCCTCCGGCTGGATGTGGGTCCCGGCGTCGTTCGTGACCACCAAGAAGTTCACGACCGGGCTCTCCGAGCGCCCGCTCGGGAACAGCGTGCCGATGATGTCGCTCGAGTCGACCCACTCGTCGATGTAGACCGGCAGCACGTCGAACAGCGCGTTGAACATGAACCAGAAGCCCGAGAAGACGAGCAGGTACGTCCACACGTGCGGGCGCGCGAGCTCGGTGAGGGAGTCGCGCAGCAGCGAGCTCGGGGGCGCACCCGACGCCGCCCGCGCGAGGCGCTCCGCCTTCCCGGGCTCCTTGTAGGTGAGCAGCAGCAAGAAATTGAGGGCGATGATCCCGGCGCACGCCAAGAAGACGAACTTCCACTCCATCTTGCGCATGTAGCCGGCGACCAGCGGCCCCAGGAACCCGCCCCAGTTGACGGTCTGGTAGAAGATGCCCCACGCCATCGAGCTGTTCTCGGGGCGGGTCGCCTTGACGAGCGTGCCCTGGATGCCGGGCTTGAAGATCGCGGTGCCGGCGGCGAGCAGCATCGCGCCGGCGAAGAAGCCCGAGTACGTCGGGAACGCGAACATCACGAGGTAGCCGCAGATCTTGACCACGGTCGAGATCGCGATCGTCTCCTTGTACCCGTAGCGATCCGCGAGGCCGCCGACGAACACTGGCAGCACGCTCTGCACGAGCGCCCAGACGAACAGCAGGTTGCCGAACTCCGACATGGTGACGCCGAGGCCGCCCTTGCTGACCGGATCCTTGGCGTACAGCGTCGCGACGGCCTTCACGCCGTAGTAGGCGAGCCGCTCGACCATCTCCATGCCGCCCACGACCCAGAACACGTAGCTCAAGCTGGCGATCGCCGCGAACAACCCGAGCTGCCGCGTCTCGCTGGGCAGCGCGCCGTCTGAGTTCCCCATGGGTCTTCCTCCGCCGGCGTCGAACGCTCCAGGGCGATCGGTTAAGCGCGCGGCGCGGCTGCTTTAGCACTCCCGGCCGCCGCCTCGGAGGAAATTTCGATGGTACCCCGCATCCTTGTCGCAGACGCGTTGTCGCCGCGGGCCGCCGACGTGCTGGCCGCGTCCGGGCTCGAGGTCGTCTCGCGTAAGGACCTCGGTACCACCCCGGTCATCGACGTCATCGACGGCTTCGACGGCTTGCTCGTACGGTCGGCCACCAAGGTCGACGCGGCGATGTTCGCTCGCGCCAGCCGGCTCAAGATCGTCGGCCGGGCCGGGATCGGCGTCGACAACGTCGACGTCGCGGCGGCCACCGCGAACGGGGTGGTGGTCATGAACACGCCGCTCGGCAACGCCACGACCACCGCCGAGCACGCGATCTCGATGATGATGGCCCTGACCCGCATGATCCCGCAGGCGACCGCCTCGATGAAGGCGGGTCGGTGGGAGAAGAACACGTTCAACGGGCGCGAGGTCACCGGCAAGCGCATCGGCATCCTCGGACTGGGCAACATCGGCAAGATCGTAGCGGATCGCGCGCGCGGCCTCCACATGGAGGTGCTGGCGTACGACCCGTTCTTGTCCGTGAGCGCGGCGAACGAGCTCGACGTGCAGAAGGTGGATCTCGACCAGCTGTTCGCCGAGGCCGACTACGTCACCATCCACACGCCGCTCACCGAAGAGACCCGTCACCTGGTCGGCGCCCGGCTGTTGTCCCGGATGAAGAAGGGGAGCTTCCTCATCCACTGTGCGCGGGGGGGCATCGTCGACGAGCGGGCGCTGCTCGAGGCGCTCGACGCGGGCACGCTCGCGGGCGCCGCGCTCGACGTGTTCGAGGTCGAGCCGCCGCCGGCCGATCACCCGCTGGTGGCGCACCCGAACGTGATCCTGACCCCGCACCTCGGGGCGAGCACGGTCGAGGCGCAAGAGGCCGTCGCCCTGCAGATCGCGGAGCAGGTGGTGGCCTACTTCCGCGACGGCACCGTGAAGAACGCGGTCAACGGGTGGAGCATCAGCGGCAGCGCGATGGTGGTGTTGCAGCCGTGGGTCGAGCTCGGCGCGCGGGTCGGGGCGCTCGCGGCGCAAGCCCACACCGGCGAGGTCGAAGCGGTCACCGTCCGGTACTTCGGAGCGGGCGCCAGCGTCGATCGGGCGCCCGTCACCGCGCACGCGCTCGCCGCGATCCTCAACCACAAGGTTCACCTGAGCGCCAAGCCGCTCGCCGCCGCCTCGGTCGCGGCAGGGCGGGGCATCCGGGTCGAGGTGGTTGCGGCGTCCGACCACCCAGACTTCACCAACGCGTTGTCGGTCGAGGTCGTCGGGGGTGGGCGGCGCACCGAGGTCATCGGGGTGGTGTTCGGGCGCGCCGAGCCGCGCGTCGTGTCGGTCGACGGGTACCGCCTGGATCTCGTGCCGACGGGCCACGTGCTGCTGATCAAGAACGAAGACCGGCCCGGCGTGATCGGGCGCATCGGCACCGCGCTGGGCGGCAACGGCATCAACGTGTCGCGCCTCGCGGTCGGGCTCAAGCGGGAGGCTGGGCACGCGCTCGCGTTGTGGTCGACCGACGCCCGGGTGCCCGACGCGCTGCTCCGTGAGGTCGCCGGTTCCCCCGATGTGATCGCGGCGCTCCGCATCGAGCTGCCCTACTAAGCCCTGAACAAGCGGTCAGCGGTCAGCCCGGCCGAAGTTCAGGTGAAGGTCGGTTGGGTCACCATCGCGCCATTGTCAAGCTGAAAGCCGATGGCTGATGGCTCGGCCCTGCGCTTGTCTTGGGGCTAGCTCAGCGCTCGCTCAGCACCAGCCACGACGTGAACCCGAGCAGGGCGATCGTCAGCACGAGCAGGCCGATGCCGACCGCCCACATCGCGGTCTCGGTCCGCTTCTCGGCTTGGTGCGCGGACTCTGGCGCCAGGGAGCGCCCGCGCACCCGTCGCGGCGAACCATGGTCTTCGACGAGCACCGTCCCGGACAGGTCGCTCTGCCCGCGGCCCGGCTCACGGTCGGGCGCGTCCCACTTCGCGGACGTGAGGTGCTGCTCGGTCCAGTCGCGGAGGTGGGTGCCGGGCAGCCCGCGGAGGAGCTGGTGACACTGGCGCTCGAACGCCCGAGCCGTCGGTCGCCGCGCCTTGTCGTAGTGGAGCGTCGACGTGACGAGGTCGATGATCGGCTGCGAGACCTGCAGCTCGACGAGCCGTGCGACGCAGGCGGCGATGTGTTCGCGGTGCCGCTCCTCGTTCGCCGATGTCTTCCCCAACAATTGGCCGGTCAGCAGCTCGTACGCGGTAGCCCCGAGCGCGTAGACGTCGCCTTCGGGGCCGTCCTCGAGGTCGAGCCGCTCGGGCGACATGTACGCGAGGGAGCCGAACGTGCGGTCCTCGGTGAGCGCCTCGCGCGTGCGCAGGTCCGCGCGCGCGATGCCGAAGTCGAGCAACTTCGTCTCACCGAGCGGGGTGACGTGGATGTTGGCGGGCTTGACGTCGCGGTGGATGAGGTGCAGGGGCACGCCGTCAGGGCCGGGGTGGTGCCACGCGTTGTCGAGGGCGGACGCGACGTCGCCGAGGATCTCGAGCGCGATCGTAGGGGGCAACCCGCCGAACTTCCGGATGGCGCGCTCGAGGTCCGGCCCTTCGACGTACTCCATCACGATGACCCAGTGGCCGTGCAACCGGACCAGCTCCTCGACCTGCACGATGACGCGGTGACGGAGCACCGCCAGCAGGCGCGCTTCGTCGCGCAGGCGCCGGGTCATGTCGTCGATGCGGGCGAGGTCATCGTGGAGGACCTTGAGCGCCACGATTCGCGAGAAGCCGCGGAGATCGATGAGCTTCGCCTTGTAGACGGCGCCCATCCCACCCTTGCCGAGCAGGGTCATGACCTCGAATCGGCGCGTCGCCTCCGCCACCCGACCTCCGCGCCACGTGGTAACCGAGGCGCGGACGAACGTCCGAGCGTCAGTCGATGACGTCTGGCGTATACGTCGCGGTCCACGCGCCGCCGTCTGCCCGCTGCAACGACACGACCCCGTCGATCAGCGACACCTCGACGCCCATGGCGCGGCCGTCGACCTCGTGCACGAGCACCCGCGCGCCAGGGACGGACCACGCAGTGGAGTCCACGAGCCGATCGACCGGGCCGGCGGTCGCGACGGCCGCTACGGTCGCGCCCGACAGCGCCACGATCAGGATCGCGAGGCGGGTGAACAGGACGGACGCCCGCCGTGCGGGACGTTCCGGCTCGATGTCGTGGCGCGCGGCGTCCCAGGCGTCGGGGACGAGCGTCGCGCCGGATCGCGCGCGGGCGGGTCGCGCGTCGCGCGCGCGAAGACCGAAGATGCCGTCGAGGGGGTCATGGTGCATAGCGCCTCCCGTCCGTCGGACGCCGCCACGACGGCGCGACGCTACCGGCTCGTCGTCCCGAGATGTCTGCGTGTTCACTCTCATGACAGAGAAATGGGGTTGGCAATCGACCAGCGACGCGCCATCATCCTGCCGTGGCGACGTCCGAACGTTGCTTGCCGGAGGGGCACATGATCCAGCGTTTCTTGGCGGATGAGGGCGGAGCGACGGCGGTTGAGTACGGGCTCATGGCCCTGGTGGTCGCGGTCATCGCGATCGTCGCCATGACGGACTTCGGCGAGTCGGGAGCGGGCAAGTACGACTACATCACCGCGGCGGTGACCACGGCTACCTCGGGTAGCTGACCGTCGCGCGGATCCGCTCCTCCACGATCGCGACGTCTTCGGGTCGATCGACGGAGCAGGGGGTCCACGAGGGCCACGCGACGGCGCGCGCGCGATGCCCTGTCTCCAGCGCGCGCAGCTGCTCGAGCGACTCGGCACGTTCGCTCGGAGTCTGGGGCGCGTGGGCCACCTCGTCGAACGCAGCCCGCCGCCACGCGTACACCCCGGCGTGTTGCCAGCGCGTCGGGGCCGACGCACGCTCGAACGGGATCGTGGCCCGGCTGAACCACAACGCCCACCCCTCGGCGTCTCGGATGGCCTTGACCCGATCCGGGTCGTGCGCGGCGTCCGGCGCCATCGGGTGCACGATCGTCGCGAACGACGCCGCTGGGTGGGCGATCAGATCGGCCACCATCGCGTCGATCGCGGCGGGATCCAGCAGGGGCTCGTCGCCTTGCACGTTGACGACGACGTCGGCGGTGCGCCCGGTGAGCGCCTCCGCGACGCGGTCGGTCCCGGTCGCGTGGTCGGCCCGCGTGGGAACGACCTCGGCGCCGAACCCTCGGCACACGTCGGCGATACGCGCGTCGTCGGTGGCGACCAGGACCGCGTCGAGGCTCCGCGCCTGGGTCGCGCGACGCCACACGTGCTCGATCATGGGCCGACCAT
>CAIUDO010000010.1 GCA_903897935.1 uncultured Pseudomonadota bacterium | reverse complement strand
GTGGTTCACGTTGCTCTCGGTGGCCTTGCCCGGGTGGCCGTGCCCGTGGTGCCTCTCGGTGGGCTCCTGGGTGAACAGCGCGACGATCCGCGGGCCCGTCGCCGAACCCCACGTCCAGCTCGAGCCGGCCTTCGGCGCGTGCGCGTGGCAGAAGTGCTTGAAGTCCTTGTACATCGCCGGCCAGGCGTCGCGCAGCGACAGCGCCAGGCCTTCGTGGAAGTCGTCGTTGGGAGCGACGCCGTGCGCGATGGCGTCGACCTCGGCCAACAGGATGTCTCCGGACACTTCGTGGATCATGGAGTCCTCCGGGTCGGCCGACGGGCCGACGGGCCTCCACAGACTGCAACCGACGTGCCAGCGACACGTCAGCCGCGCAGGCCAAGCCTCCGGCGCAGCGCGCGCGCGACCCGCCGCGACACCACTACCGGCGGAACCCCGGACATGTGGGCCAGGTAGCCGCCGCCCTCGGCGTCCTCGAGCGTGTGCACGCGCTCGAGGTTCACGAGCGCGCGCCGGTGGGCCCGCACGAACGGTGGATCGGTCAAGCGCTCTTCCAACGCCGACAGCGGGAGGTCGACGAACAGCCGCTCGCCGCCGACCAACCACACCTCCAACGACGCCCCGACCAGCACGGCGGCCGCGACCTCAGGCGGCTTGACCAACCGGACGCCGCGCCGTGTCGGGAGCGCGAGGAGGCCGTCCACCGGCGGCGGCGCGGTCGGACGGCTGCGCCTGACCCGGTCGAGCGCCCCAGATAACCTGGCTTCATCGACTGGTTTGAGCAGGTAGTCCGTCGCGGCGAGCTCGAACGCGCGCAGCGCGTGCTCCGGGTGTGCCGTCACGAACACCACCGACGGGCCGTCCGGCCCGAGGGCCGCGGCGGCACGCAAGCCGTCCACGCCCGGCATGTCGATGTCCATAAGCACGAGATCTACGGCCTCTTCGTCCAGCAATGGGGCGAGCGGCCCGCCATCGTCGAGCGCCGCGACCAGCTCGACCCCGCCGACCGCCTCGAGCAGGCGCACCATGCGCTTACGCGCCAGCAGCTCGTCGTCGACGACGACCACCCGAAGATCAGCCATGTTGCTCCTCCATCGAGCGCGCCATCACGACCTCGGACCGGGTGCGCCCGGGGTCCTCCGAAGGTCCTACGATCAGGCGCGCGTGTTCGGCGAACGCCAAGAACAGCCGGCGACGGACCATCAACAAGCCATGACCACCCGCCCGCTCGCCCCCCCACGGCCCCGGGCTCTCGATCACGACCCGCCGGGACGCGCCGTCGGCGATCACCTCGATCCGCACCGGCCCCCGATGCCCGCGTCCGATGCCGTGTTTCATCGCGTTCTCGATGAGCGGCAGCAGCAGCATGGGCGGCACAGAGAAGGGGTCGTCGGCGCCCCACCCGACACGCTCGACCGTGAACCGACTCGGGTCGCGGGTGTGGTGCAACGCGCACACCGCGTCGACGAGCCGCAGCTCCTCGGCGAGCGACCACCGGTCGCGCTGCAACCCGCCCAGCACCGTGCGCAGCGTCGCCGCGAGCTTGACCAGCGCCGCCTCGGCCACGACCGGATCTTCGCGCGTCCATTCGGCGATCGCGTTGAGCGTGTTGAACAAGAAGTGCGGGTCGAGCCAGGTCCGGATCGCCATCAGCTCGGCCTGCTCGCGCGCGCGATCGAGCGCCTCCGCGCGGGCACGCGCGCGCGTGAGGCTGGCCTCCAGCTCGATGTCCCGCCCGAGCCCCCACCCGCCGACGCACCACATGCCCCAGACCACGCCCAGGCTCGGCGCCGCCGTCAGGAACGTGGTCCCGAGCTCGATCACGCCGGGGACGCCGTACCCTGCGACGCTCACGACCGCGGCCGCGAGCGCTCCGTACGCCGCGAGCCGCACCGGGACCCAGCCGACCACCCGGTCCAGTGGCATCAAAACGCGCCAAGACGCCGGTCCGAGCGCCATGAATCCGAACAGCATCACGAACGCCGACAGCATCGCCGACACGCTGTGCGCAAAGACCCATTGCGCGAGCAACAACGGGGCCGACACGACCACCAGCGGGAACAAGCGCTTGGGCAGCAGCAGCGCCTGCCAGGTCGAGACCACGAGGGCCACGACCGGCCACCGAGCCTCCGCGCGCGCGTCGACGATGTGGCTGCGCTCCATCGGATCCCTCGGGCACGGCCGCCGCGTATCCCGAGCCGCGCCCGCGGAGGCGAAGGCGGCTCGCCTGATGTAGGCTCCGCCCATGGACTATCTGAGACTCGGAAACCGCTGGCTTTGCAAGAACCCGATCGCGCTCTACGAAGGCGGCGCCCAAATCCCCCTCACGGACCTGGAGCGCGCGCTGCTCGGCGTCTTGGTGCGGGCCGAGGGCGCGACGGTCTCGCACGAGGTGTTGCTCCGCGAAGTGTGGAACAAGGCCTACCATGGCGAGGAGAACGAGGCGCAACCCCTCAAGACCGCGGTGAGCCAGCTCCGAAAGAAGACGGAGCTGAACCCCAAGCACCCCGAGCACCTGCGCACCCTGTGGCAAGAGGGGTACCGCCTCGAGTCCTCGCCGATGTCCGGCGTCGTCCGTCGGGAGCTGCACACGGTGTTCTCCCACCTGCGCTCGGGCCG
>CAIUDO010000009.1 GCA_903897935.1 uncultured Pseudomonadota bacterium | reverse complement strand
GGGGCTGCGGTGGCGGCGCGCGCGAGCGGGTGGGGCGCAGGCGGCATCGGGTGGATGGTCGTGGCCTACGCGGTGGTGTTGGGCGCGCTGTCGTACGCGACCTGGTGACCGGCGGCTTCCAGGAGCGGCCGCAGCGACGGGTCCCGTACGACCGGGTCGGCGCTCGCGAGGAACGCCCGGAACGGCGCAGGATCCCCTGACACCGCCGCGTATACGGCGGCCTGGGTGGCCATGTCGAGCCGGTCGAGCTGCTTGACGAAGCGCGACTCCTCGTCTTGTTGCCGCTCGTACGCCCACCAGATCGCCTCGATCTCCGCTCCGTTCGGCAGCGACGCGCACAGCGCACGCATCGCTGCGGCCTCGTTGTGGTGGCGCACGTCGCGCGGCACGCCGTCGTGTGGGGTGAGGTCGCCGGTGCGCGCCTCCGCGAGGTCGTGCAGGATGGCGTAGGCGAGCAGGCGCCCGCGGTCGAGGTGCGGCGGCGCGGTGAGCAAGCACAGCAGCGCGACGCCCCACGAGTGCGCGGCGACGGACTCCGGGCGCGCGACGCCGACGCGCAGCCAACCTGCCCGGTCGAGCGCCTTCAGGGCGAACGCGTCGGCGATCGCAGCCGCGCCGGCGCTCATCCGGCGACGAGGCGGCGGCGCTGCTGCGACACCCCGAACGACAACAACACTGGATCATCGCTCGCTTGCGCCGCGTCGAACGCCTCGCGACTGCGGAGGCCACGCCAACCCTCGGTCACGAGCACGCTCGCCAGGGGCGCGCCGAGCGAATTGCCTGGGCCGAGCACGATCACGACCTCGGCGCCGGTGTGCCGGAGCGCGGTGCGGATCGAGGTGGTGAAGTCGTACGGCGCGACCACCTGGGCGTCGAGCGTGTAGTCCCGCAGCGCGACGGGATCCGCCCACCGCGGGCGCCAGACCTGGCCGCGCCCGTCGATGAGCGGCACCGCCGGAGCCTGGAACGGGAGGTCGGCCAGCGCGACCACCGCGCGATCCCGGGTGGGCGCCATCCACGGGGTGTGGAACGCGCTGTGGAGCGGTAGGCGCACCGGGAACGTACGTTCGCCGCGGGTGATGGGAGGGAGGGCCGCAGCAATCGCGGCGCAGGCGGCTTCATCGCCGCCGAGGACCGCGTACGAGCCGAGCCGGATGGACCACGCGGCCCCACACGCGACGACCTCGCGCTCGACCAGGGCGAGCCGCTCCGGGTCCGGTGGGCCGATGCCGTCGGACAACGGGTAGAGGAGCTGCCCGCCCACGACGTTGCCCTCTTGCCACACGCCCATGGTGTCGACGAGGCGGATGGCGGCTTCGAGCGGCAGGGCCTCGGAGGCGGCCAGCGCCGTGTAGAACCCCATCGAGTTGCCCGCGACGCCGACGATCTCGTAGCGGTCCTGATCGAGCTCCGCGAGATCCGCGAGGGCGGCCGCGAAGGTGAGCAAGGACGCGTTCTCGCCCGCGACGTGCTCCTTCGACCGGAACGACGGCGCGGCGTCGAGCGCGGACACGGTCGGGCGGCCGTGGTCGGCCCGCCACGCGTCGCACGCGTCGATAATGGCCTGCGCCGCCGGGCTTCGGCCGGCGAGCCCTCCCAGCGACGATCGATCGTACGAGCCGCGGCCTGGGCACACCAACAAGGCTGCGCGGGCGGTCATGGCGCGCCCAGCAAGGCGCGCGCGGCGCGATCGATGTCCGGCTCCTGCACCAGGACGAGGTTCGCGGCGTCGGCGAGGGGGATGTAGGTGTCCATGCCGGTGACGAGGTCCCAACGGATCGACGGGTTACGGCGAATCAGCTCGATCAGCACGCGATCGCCGACCCCGGAGCAGCGCCGGCACTCGTCGACGACCAGCACGCGGCCGCCCGCGGGGACGACGCGCCCGAGGGCGTCGTGGGGCAGGGGAGCCAACCATCGGAGGTCGACGATCCGCACCGTGTGGCCCTCGGCGGCGAGCCGGCGCGCGACGCGGCGTGACATGTACAGCCCGTTGGCGAACGACACGATCGTGAGGTCGGGCGTGCTCGCGGCGCCTTCGTCGTGCACGCCGACCGAGTCGAGGGTGAGCGAAGCGTCGGGGCTCGGGTAGGCAGTGAGCCAGGCGGAGTCACCTGCTTCATGCAGGTCTTTCGTCATGTAGAGCGCGATCGGCTCGAGCAGCACCGTCACCCGACCGCTCCGGTGCGCGAGATCGACGAGCGTGCGGATCATGCGCGCGGCGTCGTCCCCGCGGGCCGGGCAGCCGACCACGATCCCGGGGATCTCCAACAACGCGGCGACGCCGTTGTCGTTGTGGAAGTGGCCGCCGAACCCCTTTTGGTACGCGAGGCCGGCGATGCGCACAAGCATGCCGTTGTTGTACTGGCCTTGGCTGAAAAACTGCATCGAACCGGCTTCACCGCGGAGCTGGTCGATCGCGTTCATCAGGTACGCGAGGTACTGGATCTCCGGGATGGGCAACAACCCGGCGTGCCGGGCGCCGATCGCGAGCCCGAGGATGCTCGTCTCGTCGAGCAGCGTGTTGAACACCCGGCCCACGCCGAACCGCGCTTGCAGGTCCTTCGTGACGGTGTAAACGCCGCCTTTCTTGGCGACGTCTTCGCCGAACAGGATCGCCTCCGGGATCGCGGCGAGCACGTCGGCGAGCGCGCGGTTGATCTGAACGGCCAGGTGCCACGGCCGCGCGGCGGCCTCGGGCGGCTCCCCGAACACCTTGGCGCGCACCTCGGGGCCGGCGACGGGCAGCGGCGCGTGGGTGACCGGCGGTGCGAGGGCCGACACCACCGCGGCGGCGGTGGTGATGCGCGGGCGCCGGACGGCCTCCTCGCCGAGCCGTGCGACGCGGCGCCGGGTGTCGTCGTACAGATCGAGCAGGTCGCTCGCGGAGCACCACCCTTGTCCGACCAGCAGCTGCGCGGTGGTGACCAGCGGATCCCGTGCTTCATCTGCCGCGATCTCCTCGGGTGACCGGTAGGTCGACTCCACGTCGGAGCCCGCGTGGCCCATCAGGCGCACCGTGCGCAGGTGCAGCACCGCCGGCGCACGGGTGGAGCGGACGAAGTCGACCGCGTCGACCGCGGCGTCGTACGCGTGCGCGAGATCCAGCCCGTCGCCGAAGAAGTACTTGATCCCAGGTAACGAACGGAGTCGGCGCTCGACCCAGCCCTCGGGGCTGTGCACGGAGATGCCGATCCCGTTGTCCTCGCACACCCACAACACCGGCGCCGGGAGCTTCTGGTGGTGCACCCAGCCGCAGGTGTTGAACGCGGCGCTGGTGCTGGCGTGGTTCGAGGACGCGTCGCCGAACGTGCAGGCGACGATCCGACGCTCCTTTCGCCCCTCGAACCGAGCGCGGCGCTCCATGCCGACCGCGGCGCCGAGCGCCTTTGGGAGGTGCGACGCGATCGTGGAGGTCTGCGGGGGCACGTTCAGCGGGGCGGAGCCGAACACCTTGTGGCGCCCGCCGGCGATCGGCTCGTCGCTGGACGCGGTGAGGCCCAACGCGACGTCGAACGCGCCCTCCGGGCCGAGCGCGGCCGAGGCCCGGGCGAGGAAGAACGCCCCGGATCGGTAGTGCAAGAACGCCGGGTCGTCGACCTCGAGCGCGGCTGCGACCGCCGCGTTGCCCTCATGACCGGACGAGCCGATGGTGTAAAAGGATTGACCTCGATTCTTGAGATCCCGCGCCAGCAGGTCGAGCAGGCGGCTCTCGATCTGGGCCTCGAACAAGCGGAGCGCCTCACGCGCCGACAGCTTGCTCCCGGGCCGCACCGGGCTGTCGAGGTCCGCGCCCGGCGGCCGCTCGACCTCGGCGGACAAAGCAGCGACACGCGCGCGGAGCTGCCCGTCGAGCGCGCCGGTTCGGGACGTCGCAGAGGCGGCGCGCGCACGCTCCGCGGTTACGCGATGGGGCTTGAGGAGCACGGTGGCTTACTCCCGCTCGATCCGGACACGGGCCGACACCGACTGCCACGCCAGCGCGACGGCGACGTCGGCCGCGGTCCCTGCCGGCGGGATGTCCGGCGCCGAGACGCCCGCCGGCACCTGCAAGAAGCTGCACCCCGCGAGGCTGTCGCCGGAGGTGCCGATGACACGCACCAGATCGGCGGTTCGTGCTGCGGTGTAGTACACCGACGACAGCCCGTCGGGGCCGGTGGTGGTGGACGCGGGCAGGCTTCCGCCGCCGCGGGTGACCGCGAGGCCGACCGGCACGCCGGCGACGGGGTACCCGTAGCGGTCGAGCGCGAGCACGTTGATCAGGTTCGACGAGATGCCGTCGTTGGGGACCGAGTCCGCGTACGGCACGACGAGCAGCCGCCGGAGCGGGTTGCCCGTCGCCGGGGTGGATGCGGTGACCTCGAGGTCGATCGGGCCGGCGCCGCTCGGCGTGAGGTCGACGCGGTAGTTGCCGCTGCCGAGGTCCTTGACCGCGGTGACCTTCGCGCCGGTCGGCATGGTGTGCAGGGTGCGGCCGGGGAGGCCGACGCCGCCGGCGCCGGTGACGAACACGTTCACCGACACCGTGGTGGCCCCCGCCGGCAATCGGGCCGGGGTCGCGGTGAGCGTGACCCCGGTGGGGCGCCCGCCAACGATCCGCAACGAAGCCGAGTCCTTCTGCTTGTCGCCGAGCGACACCTCGATCGTTGCGACGACGTCGACTGGCGTGGACGGCGCCTGCAGCTCGGCGGCGTAGACCCCGTCGCCTTCGTGGCGCACGGGACCGAACGTGCCTGCGGTGGTCGTGAACGCCGGCGAGGCCGCGGTGTCGGGCGCGCCGGTCGGCGTTCGCACGGTCACGCGGACCGGCAACGCGACGGCGGCGTCGCCCGGGAGGCCGGCGGGCAGGGGGAACAACGCGAGGCGGGGCGTCTCCGGGAGCGCGAGGTCGTACGGGCCAGCTTCGCTGCGCCCATCGACGACCTGCGTGAGGGTGGCGGTCGTGTCGCCCGGACCGAGGGTGATCGGGACCTTCGCCGAGCCCGACGACGACGCCATCACCGGCCCGAACTGCTTGCCGCCGACTTCGAGCAGCACCGTCGACTTCGCCGCGGCTTTCACGGTTTGTTCCCGCCGCGCAGACAGCTCGACCGTGACGGTCGTGTATACGCGCTCCGGGTCTCGCCGGTCGGAGGCGACGATCAGCGCGAGCTGCGGGACGTCGGACTTCGGCGGGACGTACCTGGCGGTGAACTTGCCACCCCCCATCGCGGTGAGGTTCTCGATCGTGCCGACCGAGGCCTCGACCAGCAGGTCCGCGCCCGCGAGCGGCTGCGCCTCGCCGCCCTCGAGCGTGAACGAGATCGCCGAGGTGTCGCCGTCGCCGAGCACGAGCTCGGGCGGGTTGGCCGACGAGGTGAGGCGGGTCGACAGGGGCGGGCGCACCGCGATCGTCTGCGCGAGCTTGACCGGCTCTTTCGCGGCGGTCTTCCCACTCAACGACAAGTTGACGGCGTATGGGGCCTCGACGCTCGGCGGGATGACCTCGAGCCGGTACAAGCCGCCGCCAACGCCCGTCCACCCAGTTGCGAGCGCCGTCTTCGACTTCGGGACCAGCACGAGGCCCTCGATCGGGGCGCCGTTGACGTCGAGCGCGATCGTCCAGAGCTGGACCGGGGTCGCGCCGTCGCCGACGACCTCACCGAGGGTCAGCGGCTCGATCAACCCCGGCGCGGTGAACGGCGGAGCCGCGAGGGCTGGCTGCGACAACGCGAGCAAGAGGGGCACAACGAGCACGGGACCTCCGGGCGGCGCTCTATCTCGCGCGACCGCGCGCACAAACCGCGGTGCCCTCGTAGGCGTCCGGGCGACGATCAACGACCGCCGCGGTGGGTCAGGTCGCGATGGGCAGGTACGGGTAGTCCTTCCAGCCGACGTCGGGCTCGAGGAAGTCGATCTCGACCCGCTTGGTCTTGCTGTCCCGGGTGACCTCGGCGGCCTCGCCGAAGAACGGCTCCAGCGCGGCCGTGACGCTCCGGTAGAACGCGGGATCCATCGTGGCCACGCTGCGGAACTCGATGCGGGCCCGCGGGGGCGTCGCGATCGCGGCCAGGAACTCGACGTAGGCCACCATGCTCCGCTGCGCCATCGCGGGCGTAGCGCGCTCCAAGACGAGCACGAACGGCAGGTTCTCCTGCGGCGAGAACTCGAGGTGCGCCTGCTGCGGGAACGTTCGCGCGAGGGTCTCGGCGCGCTGAATCGCGTCCTCCAGCCAGGGCTCGGTGACCGCGCCCCACCGTGGGAACTCGGTTCCGGTCGGGGCCGCCCGGTCGTCGTCGACGATGAAGTCGTTCCCGGAGTCGACGATGTCGGGCACCGAGAACGCCGCCGAATGGTCCGCCGGGGCCGCCGCGCGGTCGTACGCGGGCTCCGGGGTGGCGCCGCTCGTGGTCGGCGGGGCGGGGCGCGTGGGATCGGACGACGAGGCGTCGACCCACCCGGCGTCCGGCTGGCGCGGTTTGCCGCGACCGATGGCCGACGCACCCGACAGCGGCGCGGCGCCGAGCGGGACCCCGGCGCGCGTGGTCGGCTGGATCTCCTCCACGGTGGCGCCCTTTTGGCGGCGAACAGGGCCGGAGACGGCGATGCGCACCTCACCGGACGTGGTATCGGCCGCGTGGCTGGCGGCGCTCGACCCGAGGCTGCTGGGCTTCGCTACCGGGCCGCTCGTCTTGACGTTGCGCTCGACCGTGCCGGAGTTGGTCCCGGGGCGGACCCCGCTGATGGCGCCGCTCTGACGGGCGCGCATCGGGCCCGTGATGCGGCCCGGGTCGGGGGGCGGGAGGTCGCCGCCGGCGCCCAACGCGCGCTCGATGAGGTTGCTGCGCTGCGGCGCCGTGGTGTCGGGCCCGGCGACGCGGGCGACACCGGCTGGCGTGACCGGGCGGCCGTACTGGGACACCGGCGTCGACGCGCGCGCGGCGGACCCCATCGGCGTGCCGCGCAGCCGCTCCATGATCGCCTTCTGACCGGACAAACGGGTGTATTCGCCAAGCAGCCGCTCCTGCTCCTTCTTCTCGAACGGCAGCAACGGGCACTCGCGCGCGTACGCCAACGCCGCCTGCGTCGACATCATCCACGCGATGAACATACAAAACGCGCAGGTGAGCGTGACGACGGGCAGCGGCGCGCCGCCGAACGCGGCGGTCTCGACGTGGCTCACCCACGCGACGACAGATTTTTCGAGCACGAACGGCGCCGCGATGATCAATCCGGTGAGCGCCAGCGACAAGCCAGTGCCCACGACGAACACCTTCCGCATCACGAGCGTGACGTGGTACGGCTGCGCTGCGGTCAACCGGGTGAGCAGCTGATCGGTCGGCGCGGAGTCTGCGAACTGCTCGAGCCGCTTACGCGCCTCTTCGAGCTGCTGCGAAACCTGCTCCGGTGTCTCGAAATACTCCATGACGGCCCCACAAGCCGACCTGCCCGGCCTGCGCGCGAAGGTACGCGGTCGCGGTCGTCTCGTCCACCCGCGGAAACCCGTCGTCACTGCCCGTCGTCGAATCGGATGCGCACCGGGCGCTCCAAGGCGATCGCCAGCAGCTCCGCGCGCTGCTCAGCGGACCAGCGCTCGAGCTCGCCGCCGTTGGCGCGGGCGCGGGTGTCGATCTGCACGGCGCCGTCGGTCGCGATCTCGACCCGAGGCACATCGAGCGCCCGCTCGTGCCCGCGGTCGAGGCCGTCGGCGAGCCGCAGGCAGCCAGCGAGGATGCGAACCCGGCGGCGCTGCTCGAGGGACAGCGCGGCCCACGGCCCGTGCTCGATCTTCGGGTTCGAGCCCCGGTGATAGCGCGCGACCTGGGCCATGACGTCCACGTCGGGCGCGACGAAGCCGGGCATCGGGCTGTGCCGGATCAGGTACTCGGAGTGCTTGTGGTGGGCCTTGCCGCTGACGTGGTGCCCGATATCGTGCAACAACGCCGAAAACTCCAGCAGCCGTCGGTCGTCGAACGGGAGTTGGTGGGCGCGCGACGTGCCGTCGAAGATCGCCAAGGCGGCGTCGGCGACCCAGCGGGCGTGCAGGTGGTCGGCGCCGTACCGTTGCATGAGCGCCAACACGGAGCGCCGCGCGGTGTCGCGGACCGAGCCCGAGAGCTCCACTTCGGAGTGGTGGCGGGCGATCCACTCCAACAACAAGCCGTCGCGGAGGGAGCGCTCGGAGGTGACGAGCTGGCGTTTGCCCGAGACGCGCAGGATCTCGCGCACGATGATGGCGGCGCAGCCGATCGTGCGCCGACGGCGACGGTCCATGCCTGGCAGCTCGGGGTCGGGCGCCGTCAGCTCGGGCATCATCGCCTCGAGCGCGCGCCGCGTCAGCACGAGGCCGTGCTCGTGCGGGGGCACCGCGCCTTGCTCGCGCGCGGCGGCCATCACCGCGAGGGTCCGCACCGCGCCGCTGGTGCCCACGAGCGTAGCGAAGTCTTCGGGGTGGATGCTCGAGGTGAGGGGTTCGAGCTCGGCGCGCACGAGGTCGCGCATGCGGCGGCGGTCCGCGTCGGTCGGGTTCGGGAACCGATCGGCGAGGCGGATGTGACCGAGGCGCACGCTATGGACCATCAGGGGCGCGTCGGCGGTGCCGAGGACGAACTCGGTGGAGCCGCCGCCCAGATCGAACAGCAGCACGCGCCCGCGCGAGAAGTCGAGCCCGGACCTTGCGCCGAGCCAAACGTACCGGGCCTCCTCGTTCCCCGTGATCACGCGCACGTGGATGTCCGTCCGCGCGCGCACGGCCATGCAAAAGGCGTCGCCGTTGCTCGCTTCGCGCACGGCGGAGGTCGCGGTCGCGAACACGTCGTCGACCTGGAAGGTCTTGCACAACGCGTGGAACGAGACGAGGGCGTCGATGCCGCGCGCGAACGCCTCCGGTTGAATGACCCGTGCCTCCAGGCCACCCGCGCCGAGCTCGACCTGCTCGCGTGCCTTCTCGAGCACCCGGTAGGTGCCGTCTGCGGCCACCTCTCCGATGACGAGGTGGATCGAGTTCGTGCCGATGTCGATCGCGCCGACCCTCATGAGCTCGGGATCTCGGGGACCGTCGGCGCCACGCCATCGGGTGCCGTCGGTGTGCCCGCCGCACCGACCAAGGGAGGCGTAGGAGGCGCCAGCCAGGGCCCCTCGAGCACACCGACCTCGACCCCGAGCAGGTCGGCCGCCCGGATGACCGTCGCCACGAGGTTCGTCTCGTCGGCGTCTGCGGCGGCGCTCCACGCGGTCTGCAGCTCGTCCCCGGCGACGGCGTGGTCGGCGCGCGCCAAGCACACGCGCGCCATCACCGACACCCGCAGCCGCTCGGATCGGGACCCGCTCGTATCGGTCGCGAGCACGTCGAGCGCCGCTCGCGCCAGGAAGGCGGCGGTGCCGTCCTTGCCGTCGCCCAGGGCGATCGCCGACTTTCCGACCAGGACGTCGGCGCGGGCCGCGGCGTCGTGCGCGTGCCGGAACGCCCCCTCCAACGACCGCTCCGAGAGGCGCCGCTGGGCCTCCTCGAGCGCGCTCCGCTCCCGCTCCGCCTCGCGCCCCGTCGCGATCGCCGCGCGCACGTTCGCTACTGCGGCCGCGCCGTCGGCGTCTTGCAGTCGACGCGCGTAATCGGCGGCGATCTTCGCCATCTGCTCCGCGCGGTCCCACTCCTCGCAGCGGCACCGAGCGACCGCCAACAAGCACGCGACCCGCGCGCGCACGTCTTCGAGGTCATCGGCGGCGAGGAACAACGCGTCGGACCACACCTCGTCGAGCAGCGTAGCGGCGGTGGCCGGATCCGACCGTCGCAACGCCGCCACTGCGTCGGCGACCTTCGCGCCGAGCGCGGTCGCGTGAGGGTCTACCGCGACGTCAGGCTGGTCCATCGTGGACCCGGGCCACGTTCAGCGCGTCCAGGGCGACCCTGGCGGCTTCTTGCTCCACGGCGTCCGGGACGAGCTTCTCACCGGGCGGGTGCGGCTCACGCGCGAGCAGCTCGAGCGTGAGGCCGAGCACCGCGTAGTGCAGCAGGACGGGCTCCGGGGACCCCGAGTTCATGACGATGTTCAGCGGGTGCCCACCGCCGAGCACGACCACCTGTGGCCCGCCTTCGAGGCGGTACCGGACCACGTGGTCCGCGACGTGGTCGACCCGGTCGGCCGAGCGCTTGATCGACGCGACGTCGACCTCGTCGCCGCCGTGGCCCGCGTTGACGAGCACGAGCCCGTCGCGTGCCTTCGCCAGGGCCGCCGCGCCGACCACTTGATGGCCGCCCGTCGCGGTGACGAGCACGCCGACGCGGCGCACGGCATCTTCCAGGGTGGGGGTAGGGAACCCGTCGTAGTGGGCGAACAAACGACGCACCGGGTCCGACTCGACGACCTCGGCGCTCATGCCGGCGTTGCGCGCGTACATGGCGATGCCGCGCCCGACCGGCCCGTAGCCGAGGATCGCCACCCGCCGGCCCGCGAGGTGCATGCCCGTCAAGCGCGAGACGGCTTGCCACAGCGCCTCACCGACCCCGTGGCGGTTCTCGACGGCATCCTTCAGGCGGCCGTCGTTGATGTTGACGACCGCGAACGGCACGTTGCGGCGCCCACGCAGCGCCGTGATGCCGCTGCGCGTGATCTCGACCGCGCCGCGCACCTTGCCGACGATCGCCGGCCGACGGT
The DNA here is from genome assembly GCA_903897935.1 of uncultured Pseudomonadota bacterium. Classification (GTDB taxonomy): domain Bacteria; phylum Myxococcota_A; class UBA796; order UBA796; genus CAIUDO01. Next base: position 13,938 of record CAIUDO010000009.1, on the reverse strand, counting down.
CGAGCAACGAGCCCAACAAGCCGAACCCGACGTCGACGAACAGATCGGGCTCGTGCGCCAACACTTGGAGGTGCGGATCCTCCAGATCGCCGCCCGTGTACACGTCGACGCCTTCGCTGCGCAGGAGCTCGACGGTGCCGGGATCCGTGGTCGCCGGGTTGGCGCCGCACACCACACACGTGGCGCCGCCGATGGTCAACTCGCGCACCAGGCACGCGGTGAGCGTAGTGAGGTGCAGGTTGAGCGCGAGCGTGCGCCCTTCCCATGGGCGGCTCGCGGCCCAGCGGTTCCCGAGGCGTGGGAGGATCGGATAGAATGCATTGATCCTGCCGATGTCCTGGCTGGCGATCGCGAGCCGATCCTCTGGCTGAACCATGGGCGCCCTCCGTCTCGGGCCGCGCACCTAACGCGGAAGGGCCGGGTGTACACCGTCGGCGGCGCCGAACGGTCACCCGACCCGCGCCGCGATCAGTAGCGGTAGCTGTCGCCCTTGTACGGACCGGACACCGCGACGCCCAGGTAGCCGGCCTGGTCGCCGGAGAGCTCGGTGAGCGTGGCGCTGAACTTCGCGAGGTGCAGCCGCGCCACCTTCTCGTCGAGGTGCTTCGGCAGCACGGTCACGCTGCGGCCGTACGACTCCGCGTGGTGGTGGAGCTCGATCTGGGCCATGACCTGGTTGGTGAACGACGCGGACATGACGAGGCTCGGGTGCCCGGTTGCGCAGCCGAGGTTCACGAGGCGCCCTTCGGCCAGGATGATCACGGAGTGGCCGCGGCCACCGGGGCCGTGCGTGGTGTCGCGGAAGCGCCACTCGTGCACGCCGTCCTTGATCTGGATCTTCTCGACCAGACCGGCCTTTCGCATGGCCTCGAGGCCCGCCATGTCGATCTCGTTGTCGAAGTGGCCGATGTTGCACACGACCGCGTTGTGCTTCATGCGGCTCATGTGGGCGGCGGTGATGATGTCCTTGCAGCCGGTGGCCGTCACGTAGACGTCGTGGTCGGGCAGCGCCTGCTCGACGGTGATGACGTCGTGGCCCTGCATGCACGCCTGGAGCGCGCAGATCGGGTCGACCTCGGTGACCGCGACCCGCGCGAACTGGCCGCGCAGGGACTGCGCCGAGCCCTTGCCGACGTCGCCGTACCCGCAGACCAGCGCCTTCTTCCCGGACAGCAGCATGTCGGTGGCGCGCATGAACGCGTCGACCAGGGAGTGGCGGCAGCCGTAGATGTTGTCGAACTTGCTCTTGGTGACCGAGTCGTTGACGTTGATCGCCGGGAACAGGAGCTTGCCCGCCGCGTGCCGCTCGTAGAGGCGGTGTACGCCGGTGGTGGTCTCCTCGCTCACGCCGCGGATCGCCGCCGCCATCGGGGTCCAGAAGTTGTCGCCGCGCTCAGCCCGCACCTGGGCGAGCAGCTCGTAGAGGATGCGCTCGTCGTCGCTGCCGCCGGAGGCCGGGTCGGGCCAGGTGCCGCTGGCTTCGGCCTCGACGCCGAGGTGGATGAGCAGGGTGGCGTCGCCGCCGTCATCGAGGAGCAGGTTCGGGCCGGCGCCGTCGGGCCAGATCAGGGCCTGGAGCGTGCACCACCAGTACTCCTCGAGGGTCTCACCCTTCCAGGCGTACACCGCGGAGCCCTTCGGGTGCGTGACGGTGCCCGTGGGCCCGACGACGGCGGCCGTGGCGGCGTGGTCCTGCGTAGAGAAGATGTTGCACGACACCCAGCGCACGTCCGCGCCGAGATCGACCAGCGTCTCGATCAGGGCGGCGGTCTGGATGGTCATGTGCAGCGAGCCCATAATGCGGGCGCCAGCGAGCGGCTTCTTGCCCGCGTACTCCTCGCGGAGGGAGGCGAGACCGGGCATCTCGAACAGCGCAAGGTCCAACTCCTTGCGGCCGAACCGGTTCGTGGCCTCCGACATGTCGGCGACCCGGTAGGGCATGTCCGCGAACAGGGCGAGCCCGGTGTTGAGGAACTGGGGCGCGGTGGGGGCGAGGGCCGACGTCATGGAACCTCCGACTGGTGAATCAGGTCATTCGGATAACCTGATGGGAGCGTTCCGTAACCCGGGCTCGCGCGCGTGCAACCGATGTCTCCGGCTTTGCGGCCGGGCCTCGCGACGAATATGCGACCGCCACCTCGGGGGACTCGTGGAGATCAGCAATCGCAGCATCACGTTGCTGCTGTTCGTCACCGTGAGCCTGGTGGCGGGCGCGCTCGCGCTCACGTTCTTCAAGAACCAGTCGGGGTCCGTTACGGGCGGCGAGGCCCGCGCGATGGACTTCCACCTCAAGCCCGAGGTCGTACGCACGGGTGGCATCAAGTCGCCCGGGTCCGCGCGCGCCCACACGACCGAGGGCACGAGCCCCCACGCCGTCGCGGTCGACGTCAAGGACGGCCCGCTCGTCGTCGAGATCGAGCGCGTCGGCGCGTACGACGCCGCGCGCCTCGTGTGCGACATGTTCATGAGCGAGCGGCCGTTCGAGCGGAACAAGGTGGTGTTCCCCACCATCCCGTTCGGGGAGTGCTCGATCCGGCTGGTCGGCACGGAGGTCGCGTACGCTCCGGTTTACCCAGGCGACGCGCTGCGCTGTGACGGGGTCGACGGGCAGACGCAGTGCACGGGCGGCGTCGCGGCGCGGCAAGCGGCCACGGTCACGGTGCGGAGCGCGCTCCCAGGGGCGCTCGAGGTCGACGGGGATCCGTATGGGCCGTTGCCCCTGGAGAACCTCCGGATCAAGGTCGGCGAGCGCCAGCTCGCGGTGCGCCTGGACGACGGGCGCATCTTGCGGTGGAAGCTCGTCATCAAGCCGGAAGAGCAGATCGACGTCTACTTCCCGTCGCCGGACGACCCGGGCGCCGTCACCGGCGCTTGAGGCGGGGGCGCTGGAAGCTCGGTCGGCGGCGCGTCGGGTGGTGAGGCGGGCGCGGTCGGCGCTGGAGCGGCCGGCGCGGGGGCCGCATCGGGCGCGGGTGCCGCCGTAGACAACGCGGGCGCGTCGGCGGGGGGGGGCGCGGGCGCGTGCGCGTCGCCGTCTTGCTTCGGCACGCCGACGTAGTCGTGCACGTAGATCGTGTAGAGCGCGAGGAAGAACGCGACGATCACGGGGCCCACCAGCAAGCCCGGCACGCCCATCCAGCCGAGCCCGCCGAACACCGACAAGAAGATCAGGAGCGGGTGGATGTCGGAGCCGCCCCGAAGCAGCATCGGCTTGAGCAGGTTGTCGACGGTGCCCGTGACGACAAGCGACCAGACCACCACGAACAGGCCCCAACCCGGGCTCACGGTGATCGCGACGTACGCGCCGACCCCGACGCCGACCCCCGCGGCGCCGAGCATGGGCACGAACGACAGCACCGCGGTGAGGATGCCGAGGAAGATCACCCGGTCCGCGCCGGCGATCAGGTAGCCGACCGACGCCACCGCGCCTTGCACCGCAGACGTCACGAGCGAGCCGAGCACGATGTTGTTCGCGAACTGCCGGAACACGGAGAACAGGTGCTCTTCGTACGCGTCGTCCATCGGGCTCAGGTTCTTGACGACCGACAACACCCGCGGCCCTTCCATGTACAGCGTCGCGGCGGTGAACATGAAGATCAGGCCGTCGAGGCCGAGGTTGACGGCCGCTTGAACGAGCGCCGTCACGGAGGAGCCGATCGCGTTGAGGGTCGCGAGCGCGCCTTGTTGGAGCGGGCCGCCGATGGTGGCGAGCACGTCCTTCTCGGGCGGAAGCAAGCGGTCGAGCGCCGGTTGGGCGAACGCCAGGCTCGGGTGGTCGCGGAGGTTCGCCAGGCGGGTCGCCCAGTCCTCCATCGTGCCCTCCTGAATCAGGGCGATGCCGCGTTGGACCAGCGCGATCGCGTCCTGCACGGCGAGGCCGAGCACGATGCCGACGGGCACGAACACCACGACGGCGAGCGTCAGCATGGTCAAGAAGGTGGCGACGATCTTCTTGCCGCGGCACCAGCCGAGGATCCGCTGGTAGACGGGCCAGGTGACGACGACCAGCACGCCTGCGAAGATCATGTCGTACAGATACGGAGAGAACAGCCAGCCCATGGCGAGGGTCGAGAGGGCAAGCGCGCCGAAGAACCAAGCGTCGCGGGTCTGTTTGGACCAGGGGCTCATGAGGACTGCTCCGTAGCGAGGGCGAGCGCGCCCGCGCCGTCGTTGATCTTGGCGATCAGCCCGCCGCGCACCGCCTTCGCGGCCACCTTGATCGCGTTCCGGATCGCGCGCGCCTCGGATCGCCCGTGGGCCTTGATCACCACACGGTCCAGCCCGAGCAGCGGGGCGCCGCCGTAGGACTTCCAATCGGTCATCCGGCGCAGCTGCCGCAGCCCGTCGCCCAGCATCGACAGCCCGAGGCGCCACTGCAGGCTGCGCGCCGACGCGTCGCGGGCCATGTCGGCGATCACGTCCGACACGCCCTCGAGCATCTTGAGCACGACGTTCCCGAGGAACCCGTCGCACACGACGACGTCGACGGTGCCGCGCGGGATGTCGAGCCCCTCGATGTTGCCGGCGAAGTTCAGCGGGCTGCCGGCGAGCCGGCGGTGGGCCTCGACGATCGCCTTGGTTCCCTTGCTGGCCTCGGCGCCGTTCGACAACAACGCGATCCGCGGCGACGGGATCTGGCTGATGACGGAGCTGTACGCGGCGCCCATCACCGCGAACCCGACGAGGTCGGCCGCCGTCGCGTCGACCGTGGCGCCTGCGTCGAGGATCAGGGCGAACGGGTCCTTGTGTGGGCCGTGCCGCGCCTCGGTCGGGTACACGCTGGCGAGGGCGCAGCGACGGATCCCGTGCACGCGCTGGAACGTCCGCGACGCCTGCAGGATGGTCGCGCCGGTGGATCCGGCGCTGACGAGCGCGTCGGCGTCGCCGTCCTTGACGAGGCGGCTCGCCACCGCGATCGAGCACTCGGGGCGCTGCTCCAACACGACCCGGGGGTCGTCCGACATCTCGACGCGGCCATCGGCGCCGACCACGAGCAGTCGGGTCGGGTCGTACTCGAGGCCAGCGAGCGCCGCCCCGATCGCGGTCGGGTCACCGACGACGAGCACCCGCACGTCCGCGTCTTCGCGGGATAGCTGGGCTGCACCCTGGACGATGGCGCGCGGGGCGTGATCTCCTCCCATAGCGTCGAGCGCGACCGTAACCATCGTCTCTCCGGTTGCTGGCGCCGCATCTTCGCACGGCGGGGCGTCCCTGGCTCGCCTTCGCGTCGTGCGATATCGGGCGACCCCAGATCGGAGGGCGCGCCCAGCGCCCTCGCCCCAGGAGGACCCGTGAGCGAACCGAAGTCCCAGAACATCCAGTGGCATGGCGCCAACCTCACCCACGAAGCCCGCGAGGAGGCCGTCGGCCAGTGCGGCTGCGTGCTGTGGTTCACGGGCTTCTCGGGCTCGGGCAAGTCCACCGTCGCGCGCCGCGTCGAGGAGCTGCTGCTCCTGGGCGGCGTGTTCGCGTACGTGCTCGACGGCGACAACCTCCGCATGGGCCTCAACAAGGACCTCGGCTTCTCTCCGGCCGACCGCACGGAGAACATCCGCCGGGTCGGTTGTGTGGCGCAGCTGTTCGCCGACGCCGGCGCGGTGTGCCTCACCGCGTTCATCTCGCCCTACCGGGCCGATCGTGACCAGGCGCGCGCCATGCTCCCGGAGGGCCGCTTCCTCGAGGTGTTCGTCGCCACGTCGCTCGAGGCGTGCGAAGGGCGTGACCCGAAGGGCCTGTACAAGAAGGCCCGCGACGGCAAGATCCCGGAGTTCACCGGCATCTCGGCCCCGTACGAGGAGCCCGAGGCCGCCGAGATCGTGCTCCAGACCGAGGGCCGCTCGGTCGACGAGTGCGCGCACGAGGTGATCGCGCACCTCCGCACGCGCGGCCTGATCAAGTAGCGGCTGCCGCGCCTCACGTCGGGGCGCGCATCCAGCGCAGGTAGTCCGCGGGTGGGGGCTCGGGGCGGGTCGAGTGCGCCGCGCCCAGCCAGCGCAGCGCTCGATCGGCGTGGGGGGCCACCGGCGCAAGGTCCGCGCAGTCTTCGAACGCGCCGCGCGCTTGCACCAGCGTGAGCTCACCGCGCAGCACCAGATCCTGGGTGAGCCCGGCGAGGGCGATCTCGTCGAGGTTGCCTTCGGCGGCGGCGGCGCGCGCGACGTCGCCGAGCCCGGTCGGATCGAGGCGCCCGCCGGCCCACAGCACCACCGCGGCCTGAAACCAGGAGAACACCGGCACGACGCGGCGACCGAGCGCGTGGAACCGCGCCGGCGGGGTGGCGCGGTCGAGGTGGATGAAGATGCGCTCGGCCACGTCGGCGGGCTCGATGGTGCGCAGCAGCGCGCGCGCGCGCCGGATGCTGTCGGAGTAGGCGCCGCCGGCCTCCATGACCCGCGCGAGCTCGGGCCCGCTGATCCGCCCCGACACGGCGTCCGCGTAGAGCGCGTACACGAGGGCGTCGACCTCGGCGTCGTCACCGAACAGCGTCTCGCGGGTCGCGGGCGCGAGGCCGACCCGCATCTCCAACAGGTTGGGCAGCTTGTAGCCAAGCTGACCACGCACCGCGCGGATGCGGCCGCGCTTGAGGTTGCCGAGGTTGTCCTTGAGGACGAGCCGGTCGACCTTCAAGCCGTCCAACGCCAGCTTCTCTTCGAGCACCGCACGCATTTGGGTAGGCGAGCCCGACACCACGTGCATGCGCGCGTCGGGTGTGCACCGCAGCAGCGCGCGCGCCAGCGCCGCCGATCCGGGCACGTTCCGCTTCGCCGTCGCCGGCTCCATCGCGGTCCGGATCAGGCCTCGCACCGAGTCAAAGTCGGTGTCGAGGTACGTCTTGTCCAGATCCCAGCGAAATACGTGCAACCTCACCCCGGGTGCGGCCGATGGCGCTGGCACCCTGTTATCCCGACCTCATGTGGTGGATGTCCCTTTCCGTCGCCCTCGCTGGCTTGCCGGACGTACCCTGGGTGGTCCGGCCGCCGCCGACCGACGGCCCGTCACAGGGTGAGGCCGTCGTCGAGCCCGACGCGGTGCCGGTCTTCGAGAAGGTCACCATCGAGGTCGCCTACACGGTGGGCGACGCCGGCATGCAAGCCGGTGACGCGCTGCGCCTCGAAGATCCCGTGCTCCATGGCATGCGCACCAGCAAGTGGACGGTCCCGAGCACGGATCCGAGCGCGTGCTCGCCGATCGACCCGCCCGAGCCGTCTGGGTCGTTGGTGTCGGTGGTGTCGTGCGGCGACGCCACCTGCATCGTGCGGCGTAGCACCGACGTCGCCGACCTCAACGCGTTCGCCTACACGGAGATCGAGCTGTTGGCGGGCTCGGTTGCGCCGGGCGACGAGATCCGCGTCCGCTTCGGAGACACCGCGTTCGGGGAGGACTGTGGCTGGCAGACGTCGGAGCGCGCCTTCCACGCCGTCGAGTGGCGCGTCTGGGAGCTGCTCGACGACGACGGCTGGGTCCTGGTCAAGCCGATCCCGACCTACAGCTACAGCCCGCGTGAGGATCCCTGGCTGGTGCACGCCGCGGTCCCGTCGCAGGCGGTGGTCGGGGAGCCGGTGCGGCTGAAGGTCGCCGTGCTCGATGCGTTCGGCAACCCGCTCGAGGCGTGGAGCGGCACCCTCGAGGTGTCGAGCGACTTTGGCGGCGAGCAAGCTGAGCTCTCAGCGGGCGCCCCCGCGTGGCACGACTTCACGGTCGCGTTCGCGTCGCCGGGCGTCTACCGCGTGCCGGTGCGAACGTCCGACGGCCTGGAGGCGCTCAGCAACCCGATCGAGGTCACGACCACCCCGCCGGCCCGCAGCGTGTACTGGGGCGACATCCACACCCACCACGGGTGGACCACGCTGCTGCCGGACGGCACCTGGGTAGACGAGAACATCGTCTACGCGCGCGACGTCGTCGGGCTCGACGTGTCCAGCGAGACCACCAAGGGCCTGCCGCTCGAGATCGACGGGGTCGCGTTGTGGGAGGAGCTGCGCGAGAACTGCTCGTTGGCGTCCGAGCCCGGCCGCTTCGTGAGCTTGCTCGGTTGGGAGTGGATGGGTGCGAACGCGCACGGGCACCACAACATCTATTACGATGGTTGTGACGCCGATCTTGGGCTGCTCGGTATCCCGAACCTCGCGGACGAAGGCGGCTTGTGGGACTTCCTCGAGGACCAGGAGGCGAGGTACGGCGTGCGCGGCATCTCGGTGCCGCACGCCACCCTCTACACCGGGTTCGACTGGTTTCGGGCGCACGAGATCAGCCCCGAGCGCGACGACCGGTTCCGTCCCGCCGCCGAGGTGTACTCCGCGTGGGGATCGTCGATGGAGCCCACCGAGCTCGAAGGGAGCGTGCCAACGGCGCTCTCGCGGGGCCTCAAGCTCGGGTTCATCGCGTCGTCCGACAACCACATCGGCTGGATGGGCAACCCGTTCTGGTCGGAGAAGAACGCGCTGCCCGGCCTCGCCGCGTTCGTCGCGCCCGAGCTCAGCAACGACGCGGTGTTCGACGCCCTGGTCGATCGCACCACGTACGCGACCACCGGAGAGCGCATCCTGGTGTCGTGGACCCTCGAAGACGGCGACACCAAGCTGATCGCCGGCGGCACGCACCACGGCAAGCACCCGACGTTGTCGTGGTCGGTGCACGGCACCTCCGCGCTTTCGCGGCTGCGGGTGTTGGCGATCGAGGTCGACGAGGGCGCCAAGGTGCGCACGCTCTACGAGATGACCCCTCCCGCTTGGGATATCGACGGATCGTTGAAGTTGTCTAACAAGGATTGGGAGGGCAACGACATGGCCGTCTGGCTGCAGGTCGATCAGGTCGACGGCGCGTCGGCGTGGACGAGCCCGTTCTACGTGAGCCACGGGTGCGGCGGAGGCGACGCGTGGGCGCTGCTCGTGCCCCTGCCGCTGCTCGCCTTGCGCCGCCGCCGGAGGGTTGCGTGATCGGTGTGTGGCTCGCCGCCGCGGGGTGGGCGGCCGCGCCGACCGATCCGTGGACGGCTCCGCCCGAAGACGCGGGCGCTTCGCCCGACGCCAGCCCGTCGTTGTCGCTCGAGAGCGTCGTCGCCGACGCCGCGGTCACCCTCGACTACGTGCTCACGGTGGGGCCTGGTGGGCTCCAGGCGGGCGATCTCGTACGCATCGAGGATCCCGTCTTTCATGGGATGCGGATCAGCAAGTGGTCCGTGTTTTATGACGGCCCGGGGCGGTGTGGTGGCAACGACTCCCACGTCGCGCCAGGCGCGCTGGTGTCGGCGTACACGTCGGGGGGCGCCGATGTCGTCCTGCGGCGCTCCACCGACCTCGCCGAGGTCCTGATGTGGGCCTACACCGAGGTCGAGGTGGTCGCGGGCGCGCTCGCCCCCGGCGACACGCTCACGATCCGGTTCGGCGACCCGGCGGGGGGCGAGGACTGCCTGATGCGGGCGCCGTACCGGGCGATGCCGCGTGTCCCGTGGCGCGGGTGGGAGAAGCGGGGGGATCTCGAGTGGCAGGCGTACCCGCCCGTCACCCTCGACGTGCTCGCGTCCGACGTGCTGCAGACCGTGCTCGTGTTGTCGCCGTCGGAGGCGGTGGTCGACGCGCCCTCTACGCTGCGGATCGTCGGCCTCGACCCGAAAGGAAACCCCGTACGTGGGTGGTCCGCCGATGCGATCGTGGACGGCGCGTACGGCGGCGCGCGCGTCACGATCGACGCTGAGGACGACGGCGTCGCGTTCGTCGACGTGACGTGGCCGAGTGAGGGCATCCACCGCGTGCCCGTCGACGTCGGCGGCGCCTTGGTGACGTCGAACCCGGTTCGGGTCGAGGCGACGCTGCCGGCGGTGCGGACCCGGTGGGGCGACATCCACAACCACCACGGGCACACCTGGATCGACGACGACGGCGTCGCGCACGACGCCAACCACGCGTATGCGCGGGACGTCATGGGGCTCGACGTCGCCGCGGAGTCGATGAAGACCCCACCGTACGTGATTGATCCGTACGGGTTGTGGGCGGAGCTCCAGGAGACGTGTCGGGCGCTCAGCGTGCCCGACGCCTACGTCGCGCTGTCCGGGTTCGAGTGGATCGGCGGCCCGTTCGGGCACCACAACGTCTACTTCGACGGCTGCGACGCCCCGATCCCCGACCTGGAGGACTTTGACGGGCTCGCGGGCGACGGCGGGGTGTACGCGTGGGTGCGCGGGATCGAGGCGGAGCACGCGATGCGCGGGGTCGTCATCCCGCACGCCACGATGTACACCGAGTACGAGTGGGTTGAGCGCGACAATTCGCTGCGCACCGCGGCCGAGGTGTACAGCGAGTGGAATTCGTCGATGGCGCCCGCCGATGACCCTGGCAGCGTGCCGGAGGGCATTCGGCAAGGCAATCGGTTCGGGTTCTTGGCGTCGTCGGACAACCACGACGGGTGGATGGGCAACCCGCTGTCGTACCGAGACGCCGACAACGCCGACGTCCTGTCGGGTCTGGCCGCCTTCCGGGTCCCGGAGCTGACGCGGGAGGCGGTGATCGGCGCGCTGCTCGACCGCACGACGTACGCGACGACCGGCGACCGCATCCTGCTCGATCTGACCGCGACGACCGCGGCGGGCCCGATCGGGATGGGCGGGAGCGCGAGCGCCGACGCGGCGACGATCGCTTGGGAGGTGCATGGCACCGGGCCGATCGCCGAGGTGTCGTTGTGGTCGGTGGTCGTCGGCGGAGGGTCGCCGGCGTCGTCGTGGGTCGTGCAAGGCCCGACCGGGCCGGACAGCGTCGGGTCGGTGCCGTGGTTGGCGTGGGGCGACGGCGAGCACGCGGTGTGGATCGAGGTCGTCCAGGAAGATGGCGAACAAGCATGGGCGAGCCCGCTCTGGCTGACGCCGGCGCCGCCGTCGGGCGCGGGCGGCGGGTGCGGCTGCGCGACGCCGGGGTCGGGCGGTTGGTCCGGCCTTCTGGGGGTCATGGGGTTGTTGTGGCTGCGCCGGCGATGACCGCACGGGAGGTCGCCGACCGGCTGCGTCACGATCTCGGGAAGGCGATCGTGCTTTCGCGCCGGTGGCTCGCTGATGGGGCGTCGGAGGCGGAGCTTCAGGCGGCGCTCCGCGACGACGTGCTGCGGACCCGGCGTGGGCCCGATGGGGTCATGAGCGCGTTCGAGGTGTGGGCGGCGCGCCGCGGTGAGGTGGTGGGGGTGTTCCCCGAGCACGGCGCGGTGCGGGTGATCGACGCCGCGATGGAGGCGTTGTCGGCGGAGCGCGCGGCCATCGCGGGTGAGGGCCCGGTGGCGGCCGAGCTGCTCACGCGCCTCGCCGAGCGGACCGACGCGGTAGAGGGGGCGTGTCGGGCGCTGGTGGACGCGGCCCGTGGAGGGCGCTGAGTGGCCCAGATCCTCGTCATCGACGACCAGGACCGCTTGATCGGCTTGTGCCGCCGCGCGCTGCCCGATCACGGCTTCTTGGGGCCGGCCCGCACCTGGCCCGAGGCGCGATCGTTGGTGCGCGCCGCCCGTGGGCGCGTCGATCTGGCCCTGCTGGACGTGCACTTCGACCTGCCGTCCGATCAGCTCATCGGCTGGCGCGCCGGCATGAGCGACGCCGAGACCGACGCCCTCCGGCGGCGCCAGGGCTTGGAGATCCTTCGGTTGCTCCGACGTGAATGGCCGGATCTGCCGGTCGTGCTCACCACCGCTCGGGACGACCTGCCGCCGGACGCGTCCGCCGCCGACGACGCCGAGGACCTCACGTTCTTCCTCGATGACGACCGGTTGGACGCCCGCGTGATCCGCGGCTGGGTGGAGCGGTTGTCGGCGCGTCGCCGGGAGCCCGAGGCGGAGGGGCCTGTCTTCTTCGGTCGATCGCTGATCATGGACCGGGTGCGGAGCCGCCTCGTGGTGGTCGCCGGCGGACGATTGCCGGTCACGCTGCTCGGGCCGACGGGCACCGGCAAGAGCCTCATCGCCGAGCACGTGCTGCACCGGCGGTCGGGGCGCTCCGGGCCGTTCGTCGCGCTGGACGTGTCGACGATCCCGGGGGAGCTCGTCGCCGGGCAGCTGTTCGGGGCGGCGCGCGGGGCCTACACGGGCGCGATCACGGACCGGATCGGCGCGTTCGAAGCGGCGCACCGCGGCACGTTGTTCCTGGACGAGATCGGCAACCTGTCGGCCGACGCGCAGAAGCTGCTGCTGCAGGTGCTCGAGGAGGGGCAGGTGGCCCGCCTCGGGGAGACCAAGAAGCGCGCGGTGGACGTCAAGCTGGTCGTCGCGACCCACGAGGACCTCGCCGCGCGGGTGCGTGCGGGCACGTTCCGGGCGGACCTCTGGATGCGCCTGAACCCGTCGGCGTCGGTCGTGTTGCCGGCGCTCGTTGAGCGGGGCCTGGATCTCGAGGACGTCGCGCGGTTCTGCTTGGGGCGCGCGCTCGAGCGCCCGTACCTGCGCGAGCTGCTGGCGGCGTATCGCGACCGGGTCGGTTGTCCGGGGGAGGGCGTGCGCTTGCACCTCGGCGCGAAGGTGCCGGAGCCGTCGCCGGGGGACGTGTTCGTGTGGGTGCCGGAGCGGGTCGTCCGGCTGCTGCGCGCCCACTCGTGGCCCGGCAACCTCCGAGAGTTCTCGATGACCCTCGAGAACGCGCTGCTGTTCGCGCTCGCCGAGGCGAGCGACGCCGGCCCCGGTGAGCGCGCCGACGTCGTGCCGCTGCGCCCCCGGCTCGTGCGTGAGCTGCTGTCGGTCGCCGCGTCGTTGCCGAAGGCCCCGGCGGCGCCGCCCGCGAGCGATCGTGACGATGACGAGCACGAGCCGTCGCCGAGCGCCCCCGCGCCGCCGCCGGACCCGCGCCGGTTCGAGGTGTTCGTCGCGCCGCAGCAGACCCTCAACGACCTGTCCCAGTCGTTCGAGCGGCAGGTGTACACCGAGCTGTTCCGCCGAGAAGCGGGCAGCTTCGCCAAGATGGCCGGCGTGCTGACCGGTAGCGAGGAGCACGCCCGGCGCGTGCAGCTGCGCTTCAACCAGCTCGGGCTACGGGTCCGCGAGCTCAAGGCGTCGCCCTGATCGGCTTGTTGGTCGTGTTGTTCGCAGGCGCGGCCGAGCCGCCGCCGCTGTCGCCGCTCGATCGCGCGCGCTGGGACGCCGCGGTCGAAGCCGAGGCCGCCGGCGACTCGGAGCGCGCGTTGTCGGCGTGGCGCTCGTTGTTGCGGTTCGACCCGGGCTTCTCGGAGGCGCGTCGCGGGGTCGCCCGCCAGCTCGACGGCCGCGGTGACGCCGCCGGCGCCGAGGCCGTCTTGCGCGACGCCCCGTACGACGCGGACTGCGTCGAAGACCTCGCGTTGTTGCTCGCGCGCGGCGGGCGAGTCGGCGAAGCGACCGCGTTGTTGCCGCGCTTGTCGGCGTTGCGCGCAGGTGATCCTGCGGTTCGTCTGCTCGAGGCCGAGCTCGTCGTGGCGGCGGACCCCGCGGCGGCCTCCGACGCGCTCCGGGCCGCGGTCCGGGCGTACCAAAAGGCTGGGAGCGCGCCGGACGAGGCCGCGCTGGTGGAGCTGACCGCGCGGGTGGCGGCGGCGCTCGCGGTGAGCGATCCCGTCGGCGCGGGGCGGCTGCTCGACGACATCGACGACGTCGGCCTGAGCGCGGAGGCGCTCGACGAGGCCAGGCTTCTGGTCGCGGCGCGTACGCTGGCCGCCCGCCTGGCCCAGGCCGCGCCGACGCCGCTCGACCCGCCCACCCGGGCGAAGGTGCTCCGCGCGCGGGAGCTCCCGCCCGACCAGCGCGTTGCGGCGCTGCGCGCGCTCGCCGAGCAGGTGCCGCGCGCGCCGGAGGTTTGGGCCGCGTTGGCGTCGGCCCAACAGGAGGTCGGCGCGGTCGAAGAGGCGGATCGGTCGTGGTCGTGGGCGCGCGCGCTCGCGCCGCTGGACCCCGACCTCGCCGCAGCGCACGGCCGCTTGTTGGCGACCCGGTTCGGGCCGAGCGCGG
>CAIUDO010000008.1 GCA_903897935.1 uncultured Pseudomonadota bacterium | reverse complement strand
GGGCGCAGGGTCGTGCACGGTCGTCCACGCCCGGCATCGTCCACCGCCGTCCCCGGCGCGGGACGACCCACGTGGGTCAGGTCCTGCCGGCTCGGGCCAGCGCCAGCGCCGGCTGGGGACGATGCCGGGCGTGGACGACGGTGCACGACCCTGCGGGATCAACAGGTCGACCCGTCTTCGCTCTTGCACGGGTCGCACACCGTCGCCCACCCCCTTGGACAACCCGTCGCCGCGATCGTGGCTGCCTGTTCGATCGGGATCATGGCGACGCGTTGCCCACATCGCCCCCAACCGCTACGACGATGAGCCACTATTTAACTATGAACTTGTGTCAGCGCGTGCTTGCATGGCTGGTATGCGATGATGCGGGTTGGGTGGATTGTTGTCTCCCGCTGAATGCTCTTCGCTTCATGCCCGGACTGTGTCGTTGTGGCAGGCTCGGATGGCGCACGATCTCGAGCTGATGCGGCTGCTGAGCGCGCGACGGAAGCGATTTCCCGAAGACTGCCTCGTCGGTCGCGTGGCCTGCGCGGTGAGCCCTCGGTGGGGGTCCCGACGCGCGGGCGACCGGGTGCGCGCAGCCTCCGGGCGGCCCGTGCCGAAGGGGCTCGCCGGGCACGACCCGCTGCTGGCCCATGCCACCGCCCAGGTGGTTATCCCCGCGGCGACCGGACGTTCCGGCGGTGAGGCGACGATGGGCGTGGTGTGGGTCTCGGCGGGCTGCGTCTTGGCGTCCGCGGAGGTGGAGCTCGGCTGGGACCGCGGCTGGGTCGAGCAGATCTCCGTCGAGGTGCTCGGCGAAGGCGGCGGCTGCGGCGCGATCGACGTGCCCGTGCCGCCCGGCGGCGCGCTGACCGTCGACAAGGCGCGCCTGATCCGCGGCGCCGGACCTACGATCGCGCTCGACGCCTCGCGATGGCAGGTTCACCCTGATCCTACGCGCGGCGGCAGCGTCCACCGGCTGCACCTGCCCGAGGTCGTCGGCGGCGACCTCCTGCGGCTCGAGCTCGTCCGCACCTCGCCCGACGCGCGGTCGTACGTGTGGGCGCCCGGGCGTGAAGGCGCCATCTACGCCGGGCTCCGCGTCGCGCCCGACGCGCTATTGACCGTCATCGGCACGCCCGGCGTCGACGGATCCGGCTGGTTGTTCCAAGCGGAGCCGCCGCCTGAGCTCGAGGTGCGGGTGCACCCGCCGACCGGACCCGCGCCGTGGCCGGCCGCCGTCACCGCGACGACCGGCCTGAGCGCCGCCGACGCCCTCGCGCGCGTGGCCCGGCTGTTCGTGCTGCCACCCGGCTTCGACGGCCCCGCCCCGGTCACCGGTGACGACGCCGTAACGCGCGGCGCCGCCGAGCCGGTCGCCTTGGCCGCCACCGTCGCCGCGTTGGCCGCGGGCGGCCCGGATCGGGTGCGCGTCGCCCAGGTGCTGCCCGACGGTGAAGCCGTTGGCGCCACCTCGGTCACCGCCCCCGACGTCGTGCTGATCGGCGACGGCGACGGGGCGCGGGTGGTCGGTTGGTCGGACCTGCCGGCGACGGTTCGGGTGTGGGACGGCGAGCGCGCCGTCACCGCGCCGACCGCGCGCGGGTTGACTCGCGAGGCCCCCGACGTGCTCGTCGCGACGTCCCGGGTGGTCATGCTCAGCGTCCCGCCCGGCGACCCCGGGCTCGTGCTGGCGCCGGGCAGCGGGTCGTCCGCGCTCGTTGAGGAGCGCGTTCGGCCGCTCGTAGCGGGCGCCCCGTGGTACGGGCGCTTGCCGGACGGCGCGGTGGCGGTGGCGGTCGAGGGCGGCGTCGTGCGCGACGGCGGGGTCGTGCGGCTCGGCGCCGGCGAGACGCTGGTCCGCTACCTGCTTCCCGACGCCCCGACATTCGGCGAGGCCAACCCCCGCCCGGGTGAGGTCCTGACCGAGCAGGTGTGGGGTGAGGGGGTCGTCGTCCGGTGGGAGGGGTCGTTCTGGGCCATGGAGTCGGTGCGGGGCACGCCGATCGTGCCGGACCGGGCGTCGTTGGTGTCGGCGTTGGACCGCCGGTTCTTCACCCGGTCGATGCCGCAGCCCGCCGTGCCGGGTGCCGCGCGGCAAGCCGAGGGCTGGGACGAGCTGGCGACGGCGCGGTTGATGCTGATGGGGTCGGTGCGCGCTGGGGGTACCCCCACCTCCGACCCGGTGTGGCCGCGTCGGTTGGGGGCGGTGCGGCGCTCGGCGTGGGGGTCGCCGATCGAATTGGTCCTGTACCTGCGCGGGTGGGCCGAGCAGCTCGGCTGGGACGCCGACTGGGTGTTGGTGCGCCCGCGTGGGCTCGGGCCCGGCCCGGAGGCCAGCCCGGCTGGGTACTCCGAGGCGCTGCTCCGCGTACGGCGCGTCGTCGACGGGGCCGTCGAGGAGCGGTGGCTGGACCCGTCGTGCGACATGTGCGGGCCGTTCGAGGTGCGCCCCGAGCTGCTCGGGGCGTCGGCGCTCGGCCGCGACGTCACCCAGACCCCCCCGCCGGTGCCCGGCCGCGTCGAGGTCGACGCCGACGATCGCCGCCAGCGTGTGTTGCTCGACGGCCCGGCCGCGCTCGCGCTGCGCACCGCGCTGCGGTCGGTGCCCCCCGAGGATCGGGCGAAGGCGATCGCGACGCGGCTCGGCGGGCCGGGAGCGAGGTTGCTCGCGGCGTCTCAGGTCGCGGACGCCGGGGCGCCCATCCAGCTCGTCGTGGTCGGGGGCGCCGAGGTGCACGATCCGCTGGCGGAGGGAACCCTGGGCGTGTGGCGCGGCGGTCGGTTCGAGCCGCGCTGGGTGGGCACCCGTGTGTTCGTGCGGCCAGGGGAGGGGACCCCTGCCGGGTTCGACGGCGACGGCCTCGTGTGGTCGCTCGTCGTCGACGCGGACGGGCGCGTCCGGGAGGAGATCACGTTGTCCGCGCCGTCGCTGGACGAAGCCACCGTCGCCGGGTGGCGGGCGGCGCGGGCGGCCGCGCTCGCCGCGGTCGAGTGATCACTCGGACTGTGCGGGATCCGGGGTGCGCGCGACGACGTCGAAGGTGGCGCGCCACCGGTCCCCGTTGAGGTCGGTGTACTCGAAGACCACGGTGTCACCGGCCACGTCGAGGGTGCCCTCGGTGATCTGGGCGTCGGGGGCTTCGGTGTCGAGGACCCACACGCCTTCGGCGACGGGCTCGGGTGGGGGGCAGCCGTCGCCGCTGCAGGGCGCCCAGCAGCCGTGGAGCAGGGGCGCGACGAGGAGCAGGGCGCGGGCGGTCATGGGGCACCCGGCGCGATGAAGAAGAGGGTGCGGCCGTCGGACAGGGCGAGCTCACCCCAGGTGTTGAGCGTAGCGTGGTCCGGCCACTGCGGCGCCGTGGGGGTCTCGGCGGACGGGTCGGCGGGCGCGATCAGCTCGACGGTCCGCAGCTCCAGCTCGAGGCTTCCATCTTCACAGTAGACGGTGCACGCGCCTGCGGGCGGCGCGAGGGACGCCCCCGCCGCGAACACAGCCGTCAGCAACCACAACCGCCTCATCGGCACCTCCTGGTACCCGGCTATTCATGAACCGTGCCGTCCTGATTGTCGGCGGAGGTCCGTGGTGGTGGGGGCGTCGGGCGGGTAGGGTGCGACGTGGATGTCGTGGCCGGGCGGACACCGGGCCGCCGACTGCGGCGCCGATCGGTGCGACGACGAGGAGGGTGAACGTTCGCAGGATCGGGCACGGAACCGCCGTGTCAGCCGTCGCCGAACGGGTTCAGCACGCTCACGCCCGTGCCAGCGACGTCACGCACGGTGTGCGTCACGAGCGTCAGCCCGTGCACGATGGCCGTGGCCGCGAGCAGCGTGCCCACCGTTGGACGCGGGTCGGGCACGTTCAGTCGTCCCAACACCTCCGCGACACGATTGCGTCACCAGCCCAGACCGACCGTCAACCGTCTCGCGCCGCAGCTTGCCCAGCGCGATGCTCACGGCCGCGGTCGACCCGCCCTCGCCGCGCGCCAGCTCGTTCTGGTTCCGGTAGTCCCGCTCGTCGAGCATCGGCCGACGCGACGTCCGCCCGCGTTCGTGGTAGGAACGGAGGGGCTGTCACCGATTCCAGGAGCGTTTCCGCACGTACCTGGCGGAAACGGACCCGTGGACCGATATCGAGGCCGAGGACCGCGATGCTCGTCGAGTTCCGGGTGGCGAACCATCGCTCCGTGCGTGAGGAACAGGCGCTTACGATGGAGGCCGGGCGTGGCGGGGATCCCGAAGATCCACGCCCGAGAGTGCTCCCGGCGCACGGCGAGCGAGTGCTGCCGGTGGCGGCGCTCGCTCGCCGTGCGCCAGCGGCAAGAGCAACCTCCTCGGCGCGCTCGCGTTCATGCGCGACGCGGTCGTGCACTCACACCGGGCGTGGCCACCCGACGGCGGCGTGCCGCGCGACCCGTTCGCGTGGGGACCCGCGGGCCCGTCGACGTTCGAGGTGACCTGGATCCGCGAGGGTATGCGCCACGAATACGGCTTCGTGGCGGACGACGACCGGTTCCTGGAAGAGTGGCTGTACGCGTGGCCGTCGAGCCGCAAGCAGGTCTGGTCGCTGGAAATCGCGTACGCAGGCGGCTCGCTCGCGAGCTTGGTTGTGCCGAAGATGAGGATGTAACCATGCTCATCGCGCCCGGGGGAGATCTGCCGGGTGCTGTGCGGGTCGCACGAGCGCCTCGCGTTGATCGTGGAGGCCGAGGTCGTCGCGCGGGAGAGCAAGCGTCTGAAGAAGCTCGTGACGGACGCGAAGCTGCGCTTCACGCAGGCGTGCGTCGAGGACATCGACTACCCCGCCCACCTTCAAGAACTGCGCGAGTTGGTTCCGGACTCGGGGATCGAGCTCGGACATCGTGTCGACGAACACCTCGTCATCACCCGCTGTTGCGGCGAGGAGGTCGTTCGCCTTCTCGATCGGCGGCGTCGACCGGAGGCTCGTCGGCGCTCGGACGCGGTCGAGCCAAATGGCTCCCCCGAGGTCTCCAGAGACGTGTGGTCAAGCCAAATGGCTCGCCGTCAGGTCTCCTGAGACGTGTGGTCGAGCAAAATGGCTCGGCAACGCGTCGGCAGGGAGCGCTCGGTCGAGCCAAATGGCTCGCCGGCGGGTCTGCTGAGACGTGCGGTCGAGCGAAATGGCTCGCCGGCGGGTCTGCCGAGACGTGCGGTCGAGCCAAATGGCTCGCCGGCGGGTCTCCTGAGACGCGCTTCGAGCCCATTGGCTCGCCGCCGACCCTTGACGGTCCGGTCGGACCTTGCCATGATGCCCGTCCATAATGGCGGAACGCAGCGTTTGACCAGATCGCGAGCGAACACGGCGGCGTCGCGTCACCTTCCACGTCGTCAGGCCGCCGCCGAAGACCTCGTGCGGTTCTGCGAGGGAGACACCTCATGACCACCTTCCGGGACGCCATGCACGCCGACCAGATGGCGTGGAAGGCCCGCCGCCTGCCCCACGTCTGCGAGCCCGGCTGGTGGATGGGCCGACCGTACGACCACATCCTCCCGCGCCGCGCGTCGGCCGAGAACCTGTGGCATGGCCTGCGCGACGGCGGCGTGCGCCCGCTCGAGCCCTGGCTCACCGCCCACGACGTGCAGCCCCACAAGGGGCGCGACAACCTGCTGTCCTCGTGGACCTTGTGCGCGAACCTCTACTTCCCGTTCGGGGAGCGCCCCGAGGCACGGGCGCTGCTCGCCGGCTTCCTCCGCGCGCAGACCGGCCTGCCCGTCGCGAGCGTGCGCGCGGTGGAGCTGGAGTACGCGCTGCCGGCGCCCCACGACCCGGGCACGCTGCTCGGCGAGCAAGACGGCAAGCGCGGGGCCAACCAGACCTCCCCCGACGTGGCGTTCGAGCTCACCTTGGAGGACGGGCGTGACGCACTCGTGCTGACCGAGGTGAAGTTCGTCGAGCACTCGTTCTACGACTGCTCCGGCTGCAAGGCGCTGTCGGCCGACGCGCGCCGCTCCACCTGTTGGGACCTCGCCCACGTGCTCGCGGACCCGGCAGATCGCTGCGCCCACGCCGCCACCCGCGGCCGGCGCTACTGGGACCACCTCGCCGGCCCCCTGAACGAGGCCGACGCCGCCGCGCGCTCCCGCCGCTGCCCCGCCGCGAACGGCGGTTACCAGTTGTTCCGCCAGCAGGCGCTCGCCGAGGCCCTGGCCCACACGTCCGAGCTCGCCGCGGTCGTCTCGTCGGTCGCGTGCGACGCCCGAAACACGGGCCTGCTCGCGTCCGTGTCCGGCGTCGCCGACGTGCGGACGGGCTGGGCGCCGCTGTTCGCAGGCCGCGCGGGCTTCGTGGTGTGGAGCCACCAGGCGTGGTTCCGCTGGGTCGCCGAGGCCGTGCACGCGCCCGCGTGGGCGGCGGACTGGCTCGCCTGGGTAGGCGACCGGTACGGCTACGCGGCCGAGGGGGGTGGGCGATGACGCGGCAAGCCGAAAGGAGCGACCGTCCGGGATGGGTGCAGCGTTCAAAGTGACGGTTCGTCGTTGACAAGGGCAACTTGTAAGCCATCCTTACACGTTCGGCCGCCGCGTCGAGCACGAGCAGGCCGGCGAGGCGCTCGCGTCAGGGTCAGCCCGGTGGCCACGGCAGGTCGACGCCAGCGACCCGCACCGCGGCCACCGCCGCCGTCGTGCCCTCGAACGTGACGTCCGCGGCCACCTTCGCGTTCGGGGGCACGTAGACCGCGCCTCCGAGCGCGTGCCCAGGGGCCTCCACCACGCGGTGCGCGAACCCGTCGACGTCGATGACGAGCGTGTCCGGCGCCGACAGCACCGCGACGCGCACGGGGGTGTCCTGCACGTTCTCGACGCCGAGCCGCACCGTGGTCGCGTACGGGGTCGCGACCACCCCGACGACCTCCCACCGCAGCGCGGTGTGCGCGGCGTCGGCGTCGACGATCACCTCGGCGCCGTCGACGCTCTTCGCGCCCGCGCGACCTCGGTCGAGCCCCTCGTGGGCCCCGTGCAGCACGCCCTTGCCCGCCTCGACCGTCCAGCCGACGGTGGCCGCGGTCACGCCCTCCGCGAGCTCCCCAGGGTGACAAGCGACCAGGAACGGTAGGACAACCAAGCGCTTCGGCAAGAGCACCTCCGCCGGCCAGCCCGCTCCGCCTCGTGGACGCGGTGTGGCGGGCGCGCCGAGGTGGGCTGAATCGTCCGCGGACGCCGTGCGACGCGGTCACGCTCGGGGACCCGCCATCGGCTCGACCGTGGTGCGGGGCGAAGTCAGTTGCTGCCGCCCTTGGTCACCACCTTGAGCGAACGCGGAAGAAGGCTCAACGTTCGCGTGGTTCTCGCGCCGAACGGCGATGTTCGCCGGCACGGACCCCATGTAGGTCTGCCCCCGAACGGACTGAAGCTGGGGTCCACGCTTGGTAGGCCCGGACCCGCTCTTGTAGTGCCTCGGCCGTGAGCCCCGTCATCCGGGCTTCGACCTGCACGCGCGTCAAGTAGGTCTCGACATCGGACGTCGCGTCGAGGACCCGGACGGCGCGCGTGACCGGATCCAGCGTGTCGTCCTGTCGCAGGATCTGGAGCGCCGCCCACTTCACGACGCCGTCAGGTTGGGCGTCGTAGACCGACAACGCCGCCTCGGCGGCTGTCCGGCGGAGCGCTCGCGCCCACTCCGGGCTGGTGACCCAGACCCCGCCAGGCAGCTGCGGGATCACCGCCGCGGGCGTCGTTCCCGACAGCACATGGAGGCGGCGTTGCCACTCTGCTCCGACGACGACCACCACGTCGTCGGGGCCGGCCTCCAGGTCTCCATCGACCCGCGTCCCCACAGGGTCACGGAGGGGGCGGAGCGCGTCGCCGGACCAGACGCACGGTTGACCCTGCGCGTCCACCACGATCGGGGCATAAACCGCGACGGCCGACCCGTTTCCTTCAGGTCCGCCCAGATAGCCCCAAACCGGCGCGCGCTTCGTCAAGGCGCCTCCAACCACTGCCTATCCGCGTCAGCCAGGTGCGGCGCGGTCACGCTCCAGCGGACCTCCGGTGTCGAGCGGACAGACCCCTCGACGCGGAGATCGTCATGCGCGTGTTGCTCGCCTTGCTGCTGCTCGCCCCCTCGTCCGCCTTCGCCGCCGGCTCTGGCGGCTGGGACAGCGAACACCGCGTCGCCTTCGGGGTGCGCGCCGCCGCCTGGCACGATCACTACGACGCGCCCGGGATCGGCGGCCAGCTCCAGTACCGCCCGACACCCCGCCTCGCGCTCGAAGGGTTCTGGAACAGCTTCGCGCTCCCACAAGGCGTGCGGCTCATGCACGACCACATCATCGGCTTCCATGTCTCGGTGCCGACGATCATGGGGCAAGGCTGGTTCTTGGCCCCGGAGGCCGGTCTGTGTGTCGGGGCCCAGGCCCGTACCGACCTGTCCCGGACGTCGCCGAGCGTCGCCGACGTGCGCTTCGGCCCCCACGCGGGCGCCTTGTTCGAAGGCGCGATCGGCGAGCGGGTCACGCTCGGCGCGCGCGCGACCGCGTACGCGTACGTCGGCAACGACGCCGGGGTGGACGGCTGGGCGACGACGACCTCGAACCAGCTCGTGGTGTCACCCACCCTGCAAGGCACCGTGATGCTTGGTGTGCGCTTGTGATCCCGCTCCTGCTCGTGGCCCTCGGGTGCGCCGACGTGCCCGGCAGCGTCGGCGCGGTCGAAGACGCGTGCGCGAGCTGCCACCCCACACAAGCCGAGGCGTTCGCGGAGGGGGGCATGGCCCACGCCGCGACCTCGGAGGTCTTCGTCGCGCTGCGGGCGCGCGCGGAGGGTGAGGATCCCGCCACCGCCGCGCTCTGCGACGGCTGCCACACCCCGGAGGTCGGCGGCGACGACGGCCT
>CAIUDO010000007.1 GCA_903897935.1 uncultured Pseudomonadota bacterium | reverse complement strand
GGCGGCGGAGGCGCCGCGCTGGCGACGGGCGGAGGCGCTGCTACGGGCGGCGCCGGCACCGCCTTGTCTTCGATGGCCCCGGACGTCGCGTCCCCACCCTTCTTGCCGCGAAGCGCGAAGTAGGCCCCCGCCACGACCGCAGCGATGAACAGGACGAAGCAAAGCAACGAACAAACGCTAGCGAAGATGATTTCCATGGACCTTCCATCGAGAGGACGCCGGGCCCGGGCTTCCGGCTGGGTGCGGATCTTGGGCCAAATCGGACCGTAGATCAACACCGCTGGCGCTGCGACGTAGCGCCTCAACCGCTGCCGATCCACCCACCGGCAAGACGGAACACGCCGCGACCCGCGCGACGACGGCCTCCGCGGCGGTGGCCGCTGACACCGCGTCGAGGGCGCCGCGCCGCCACGCGTCCTCGACCCGATCGAGCTCACCTTCGAGCTCGGTGAGCAGCACGACGTCCAGCGCATGCGAACGGAGGGCGTGGCGCGCCTCGGCCAGCGCCGCGCCCGCGCGCCCCCGGGACGACCGCGCGAGCGCCGCGCGCGACCCCCGCCGCGCGTTCCAGAACAACCAGGCCAACAAGCCCAGCACGACCGCGCCCGCCGCCGGCGGGAACACCGTCAGCAGGGCCGCCGTCAGGAGCAGCGCCGCGCCGACCATCGGCGACGGATCCGCGGAGCCCCCCGAGCCGACCAGGTCGAACGCCGAGGGCAGCCCGTCGCGGGCGGCGGGTGCGCACCGACGGGACAACAAGAACAACGCGGCGAACCCGCCAAGCGGCGCGCCGAAGAACGGGATGACGACGCCGGCGAACAACGACGCGGCGCCCACCAGGGCCAGATCGCCCCGGCCCAGCGCCTCCCGCACCATCTCGGCGTGGACCCCGACGCGCCGCAGCTCGAGCGTGCGGGCGCGTGCTTGACGAAACGACAGGTCGGCCCCCAATAAGATCGGCCCGCCGTGCTCGGGGTGACGCCCTCGGATCAGCCATGCCCGCCCCGGCTTGACCGGCGCCAACCAGCGTCGCGCTACCTTGATCGGGGCGCCCGGCGGCTGCGCGAGCGCGCGCGCCGCGTCGACGAGCGACGGCCGCGCGACGGGATCCACGGCCAGAAGCTGAGTCAACAACGCCGCCAGATCCGGCCGGACCGAGGGCGGGACCACCACGCCGCCCCGCTGCGCCGTCAGGCCTGCCCACGGCGTCGCGGCGGCGAACGGGAGGCGCCCGACCAACGCGCGGTACAGCACGACACCGAGCCCATAGACGTCCGACGCGTCCCCCGGCCCCTCGGGGGGCGTGACGCCCGGCACCGACCCGTCGTTGTCGCCGAGCCCGATCACCCGCACGCCGACCTCGTGCCGCTCAGCCCAGCGCGACAGATCGACGAACACGCGGTCCGGGTGCAGCTCGGTGACGGGGGCGCCCGCGCGGCGGGCCGCCACGAGCGCTTCGGCCAGCGCGTTGGCCAGCGCGATCCCCTGATCGACGCCCATCGCGGCGAGCGACGACAACGGCACCCCCGGCGCGGGCTCGAGCACGAGCACGGGATCCGCACGGTCGGCCCAGAGCCCGATCACGCGCACGAACGCCGGGTGTGCGACCCGGCTCGCCCATCCGGACGCTGTTCCGGCGCCGCCCCCGAGGCCCCGCATCAGCCATACGTGCCGCGCTGCTTCGTGATCCCACGCCAAATCCATGCCGCCCGGCGCCTGCCCGAGCAGCTCGAATCGCGCAGCAAGCGTAGGACCGTCTTCCACCGAGTTGGACCTACCGCCTCATCGCCGCGACGGCGAGCCCCGGCACCCGCTGGCTCACCGCTCCTCGATACCTGACTCGAAGCGGTACAACGTGGCGCCGGGCGCACCCCACGACAGCACCTCGGCGGCGCGCCGCTCGATCATGCGTGGGTCTTCGTCCATCAAGCGGAGCTCCCGCTGCATCTGCTGGTTCTCCCGCTGGATCTCGGCCAGCTCCGCCTGCGCGAGGTCGAGGTCGGTGCGCAGGCGGTACCGCTTGACCACGCCGTCGCCGCCCAACAGCACGCTGGCGGCAACGACCAGGATCAACGCGACGGGTATGCCGATGAGGAGGGACGAACGCAACATGGACGTGCCGCCGACGGAGTCGTCGGCGTCGTCGTGCGTCCCGAGCGAAGAGGATGCGCTCACGGGAGACCAGGGGATGAGGGGGCGGGACGGAGGGCGGGAGCAGCGATATATCAGGAACCGGCCGTCGCGCACCAGAATTTCTGGCTGCCTTCGCGCGCTACGCCGCCTGACCGCGCGCTCACGGCGCCTCGTCGCCCAACGCTTCGGTCTCCGTAGCGATGGCGAGGCGTGACAGGCCCTCGTTGCGCGCCATGTCCATCACCTGCACGACCCGACCGTGCGCGACGCCGGCGTCCGCCTTCAAGATCACCAGCGTGTTCGGGTCCCGCTCCGCCGCGAGCTTCATCGCGCGCAGCAGGCGCTC
>CAIUDO010000006.1 GCA_903897935.1 uncultured Pseudomonadota bacterium | reverse complement strand
TCGGGGTGCCGGGCCTGCTGCACACCGCGGACGAGCAGTACTTCCGTCGCATCGACGCGGTCGAGTTCACCGTCAAGGCGGACGACGGGCAGGAGCCCACGATGCTGCACGAAGCCGACATCGTGCTCGTCGGCGTGTCGCGCACGAGCAAGACCCCGCTGTCCACGTTCCTCGCCCACAAGGGCTTCAAGGTCGCAAACGTACCGATCGTGCTCGAGAAGCGGCCGCCGCCCGAGCTGTTCCAAATCGACCAGCGCAAGGTGTTCGCGCTCACGATCGATCCCGAGGTGCTCGAGACCATCCGGCGATCCCGCATCCGCGCGATGGGCGCGTCGCGGTACGCGAACTACGCTGACAGTGACTACATCCTCGCCGAGCTCGAGTTCGCGATGGAGCTGTTCCGTGGCAACCCGAAGTGGCCGATCATCGACGTGACGAACCGGGCGCTCGAAGAGACCGCCGCCACGCTGCTGCAGACCTACCACGACTCTGGCTTTATGGTGCCCGACGGCGAAGTGGGCGCGCTCTGACCCGGCCGCACCCTGCGTGCCCGGAGGCGCGGTGATACAGCCGCGAACGGGGAGCCGGCGGCTTTGATTGGAAGCACGCTCGACAAATACGAGGTCATCCAGAAGGTGGGCGAAGGCGGGATGGCGACCGTGTACCGCGGCCGCCACGCCACGCTCAACCGCGACGTCGCGATCAAGGTCCTCCACCCCCACTTGTCGTCGTCGGTCCGGAACCGGAAGCGCTTCGCGCGCGAGGCGCGCGCCATCGAGCACCTGCGGCACGAGAACATCCTCGAGATCTACGACTACTCGGGCTCGGACGCCGGTGAGTGCTACATCGTCACCGAGTTCGTCCGCGGCGAGACGCTCACCGCCCTCGTCGACCGCGTCGGCAACCTGCCGTCCGAGATCGTCGCCATGATCGCGCTCGAGCTCTGCGCCGCGCTGTCGTACGCCCACGCCGCCGGCATCCTGCACCGCGACCTCAAGCCCGACAACGTGATGGTCCGCCCGGACGGCGCGATCAAGCTGATGGACTTCGGGATCGCGCGCTTCTTGCACGAGGCCCAGGTCACGATGACGGGCACCATCGTCGGCTCGCCCCACTACATGAGCCCCGAGCAAGCCACCGAGGTGTCGTCGCTGGATCAGCGGTCCGACCTGTTCTCGCTCGGCACCATGATGTTCTTCCTCGTGAGCGGCGGCTTGCCGTTCACCGGCACAAACGCCTCGTTGATCCTCAAGAAGATCATCGAGGGCCAGCGGCCGTCGGTGCTCGAGGTCGCCCCGTCGATGTCCGCGCGGCTCGCCGACGTCATCGAGCGCCTGCTGCAGACCCGCCCGGACGACCGGTTCCCGACCGCCGACGCGGCCGCCGAGGCGATCGCGGCCTCCCTCGCCGAGGTCGACATCGACCCGAAGGGCGCGTCGTGGGGCCTCGGCGCCTGGCTCGCCGACCCGGAGGCGTGGGAGCGCCGCCACCACGAGCACCTCGCGACGACGCTGCCCGCACGCGGGCGCGCGCTGATGGAGGCCGGCGACGCCCTGTCGGCGCTGCGGCTGCTCAACCGCTTGCTCTCGATCGACGCTGACAACGCCGAGGCGATTACGCTCGTACAGGGCCTGCACGCCGAGCCACGCGCCCGGCGGCGCATCGCTCCGTTCGCGGTGGCCGCCCTCGGCTTCGCCGCGCTCGCGACCGGCGTGTTGTGGCTGATCAGCGGTGAGCCCGCCGCTGATCCCGATGGCGCCGTGATCGTTCGCACCACCGAGCCCGCCGACGACGTTCCGGAGGACCCGCCCGAGGTCACTACGGTGGTGGCCGATCCGCCCGTGGCGGTGGCGGCGACGACCCCGCCGGTCCCGCCCGCCCCGCTGGTGCCCGAGCCCCGCCCACCCGGCACGAAGGTGCGCCGCCCGGCGCCACCGCCGGCCGCCGATCCGCCGCCGCCGTTGCCGGAGTCGCGGCTGGAGTTCGCTACCCTCGAGATCCGCTCCAACTACCCGTCCGACGTGTTCGTCGACGGTCAGCG
>CAIUDO010000005.1 GCA_903897935.1 uncultured Pseudomonadota bacterium | reverse complement strand
GCTTCCATCAGCGCCTCCGACGGGGAACTAATCAACCGATTGATTGGAAGCAACCGCGCCGAGCCCGCACCCCCGCCGGGAGGGCGGAGACGGGATCTGCCGCAGCTCGCGGCGGAGGCGTCAGGCAGGGCCCGAAGACGACGAAGCCCGCGGCCACCGAGGTGAACGCGGGCTTCGAAGGTGATGGTGCGCGGCGACCGCGCGAGGGATCAGCCGACGATGGCGAGGATGTCGGACTCGCGGACGAGCAGGTGGTCGACGCCGTCGACCTTGACCTCGTCGCCGGCCCACTTGGACAGCAGCACGGTCATGCCCTGCTCGACCTTGAGCGGGGTGACGCCGCCGTCGTCGCGGACGCGGCCGGAGCCGACGGCCACGACCTCGGCGAGGTGGCTCTTCTCTTGCGCGGCGGTTGGGATGAACAGCCCTGAGCGCGAGCGCTCCTCGGGATCCTTACGCTTGACGAGAACGCGATCGTGCAGCGGGCGAACGGTCATGGGGTACCTCCTTGAGCGGGGCGCAAGGCTACGCACGACGCGGGCGGCGTAAAGGCCCCCGCGCGATCACGGGCCCGCGCAATCGTCGGTCCACGCCTCTGCGTACTCATAAGTCAGGGACGTCCAAGATACGCCTGCCTCGGCCGGCAGCGCGGCCGCCCACGCCTCGGCGGTCGACGGGCCGTGCCCGTTCGCGTTGTAGATGGCGGGCTCGTGCGGCAGGTCGGCGTGGGCGTCGCGCCGCGCGCTGAGCATGGCGCGCGCGCGGCCCTCCCCAGTCGGGTAGCTCCACGCCCACCGGGCCGGCGACGTGCCCTGCGTGGTCACCGCGACCACCACGTCGGTGGCCCCGGACTGCGCGCACAAGGCGCCACACAGCGGCGGCCCGCTCGTCCAGCGCCACCCGTCCGCGCGCACGAGGTCGCGCCGGGCGGCGTTGGCCTCGCTGAGATCGAAGGTCGCGGCGTCGAGCCCGAGCCGCTGCTCGACGACGTCCAACACCCGGCAATGGAAGTCGGCCTCCGCGGCGAAGCAACGCGTGGGCGGGGAGCTGTTCGGCGCGTCGCACGCGGCGCCGCCCATCGTGAACGGGCGGACGATCATGTGCCCCTCGGTGGCGCCCCACGGCGCGACGCCCGAGAGCGGGTCGACCGCCGAGGCGCCCTTCGCGATGCGCTCCTCGAACAGCACGACGTGCTGGAACAGCGCGCCGTCGGCGCCCCAAACGTGGGACACGCCGACCAGCCACTCGGCGTCGGCCGTCTTCATGACCCACTCTGAAGTGCCAGGACCCAGCGGGATGATCGAGGACACTTCGCTCCGCGCAGGCGCCACGGGCGCCCGCTCGGGGACGACCGGTTCAGGCGCGACCTCCGGGACGGGGGGCTCGCTGCACGCCAACATCCACAACACGCCCACCACGCGTCACCCCCCGCGGCGGTTTTACACGGCAGCCACGCAGTTGGCGACCGCGCAGACATTCTCGTTTCACGCGGGCGCCCGCTGTGCGCTCCGACCCGCCCCCTGGAGCAAAGCGCACGGCGCGGCGGTCACGTCGCGCGCAGGACCAGGACGCCACACGAGGCGTGGCGCACCACCCGCTCCGCGACCGAGCCGAGCGCGAACCGCGCGAGGCCGGTCCGCCCGTGCGACGTCACCACGATGAGGTCGGCGCGCGCGTCCGCGGCGTAGTCGACGAGCTCGATCGCGGGGTTGCCCATGCCACCGAGCAAGACGGCGACCACGCTGCCCTCCAGGCCGTTGGCGGCGCACGCGTCGACGAGCTGCGCGCGGGCGTGGTCGACCCGTGACGCGTCGTCTACCTCGTCCCACATCACGCCCGGCTCCGACGGGATGAGCCTCGGAATCACGTGGACGACGTGGATCTTCGCGCCCCGCGCGCGCAGGCCACGCGCGGCGGCGAACGACTCCTGGCCGATCGGCGAGAAGTCGTACGGCACCACGACGATGGACGGATCGATGGCAGACATGTCGCGCTCCTTGGGTTGGACCGAAGTCCTAGCAGTGTTCGTGCCGCCCGCGCTCGCCCGTGAGCCGCGGTCGCGGCTACGACCGGGCACGACGCTTGCACATGCCGGGGCCACGGAGTGGATCATGGATCAGCCGTTCGAGGCCGGAGGCGTCGCGCCAGGGGGCGTTCGCTGGCTGGAACAGATCGAAGGACTCGTGGCGCAGGTCGAGGACCTCGTCGCGCGTCATCGAGGCCAGTTGGTCGCCCTCACCGTCATGGCGCCCAGGGCGTTCCTGGAGATGGGCCTCGGCGAAGCCGTCATGCGACGCCTCGGTGACGCGTTGCCGGGGGTCGCCGAGGTCTCGCTGCGCATCGGCGGCACGACGCTCCGGGTGTTCGAAGCGGAGTTCGCGCCTCCGCAATCCGCGCGTGGGCGACGGGAGGACTCATGACGCACTGGCACGACCTGCTCATCGAGACGATCTGCACCGAGGTCGGGGCCCGACCCGGTCGGTACCTGCACGAGATCCGGGTGGTCGCGCCCGTGCCCCCATCCGACGTCGCCGCGAGCGCACAGCGGCTGGAGCTCGCGCTCGCGAAGATGGGCTTGGACGGTGTCTATGTGCGCGTCGACGTGGGTGATGGTCCCGCGCGCGTGGTCGCGTGGCGGTTCGAGGACGGATTCGCGGGTTGACCGCGGCAAGGAGCTGAGATGCAACGGTTCGAACGGATCCTGGTGCCTGTCGACGCGAGCGCGCTGGCGGATCGTGCGCTGGACGCCGCGTTGGAGGTCGCTTCGCGCTTCGGCAGCGAGGTGACGGTGTTGTGGGTGCGGCAAGACGCCGCGGACCTCGACCAGAGCGTGGCCGACGACGAGCTGCGTGCCGTCGAGGACGAGGTGCGCAGCGTCGACGCGCAGATCGCGCGGCGCCTCGCCCTGATGCCGGAAGACCGCCGTCTCCCGGCCCATCGCGTGCGCTCCGAGGTGCGCGCCGGCTCCCCGGCCGACGCGATCGTGGCGGCGGCCGGTGACGTGATGGCCGACCTGGTCGTCATGGGCACGCACGGGCGGTCCGGGTTGTTCGAGCGCATCACCGGCTCCACCACCGAGCAGGTCGCGCTGCGGGTGTCGGCCTCGGTGCTGTCGATCAAGCCGGAAGGGTACCCGTTCCTCCGCGACTGATCGGCGATCGCCCCGTCGCCGAGGCACCATGCCGCGGCGCGCGGGCGCGTCAGGGCGATACGAGCCCGCCCGGTCGCTGATGGGCTGCCGGCACAACCGCGATCCGCGAGAGGGTCATGACGAACGAGCCGTTCGCCCACGTGTTCGACGAGATGAAGGCCTACGTCGGCTTCGACAAGGACGACGAGGCGCAGCTCCAAGCGTTCTGGCCGACGGTCGAGCCCCAGGTCGATCGCATCGTGACGCACTTCTACGAGCGGGCGACGGCGTTCCCGGCCGGCGCCGCGGTGCTCCACGACAGCGCACAGGTTCGGCGGCTGATGTCGACCATGAAGGTGTGGATTCGCGAGCTCCTGCTCGGGCCCCACGACCTCGCGTACTTCCAACGGCGGGAGCGCATCGGCCGCCGCCACGTCGACGTCGGCCTCCCCGCGCGGTTCATGTTCGTCGCCATGAGCGTGATGCGCGAGGATCTGTGCAGGGTAGCGCACGAGGCGTTGGGGGCGCGCGCGCGGCCCGTCTGCGAGGCGATCGGGCGGGCCACCGAGCTCGACCTCGCGATCATGACCGGAACGTTCATCGAACGTAGGGAAGAACGCCAACTCAAGACGCTGCAGGAGCTGCTCGTCGAGCGGATGCCGGTGTCGGTGCTGCTGCTGGACGACCTGCTGGTGGTCACCGCGGCGACCGGGATCAGCCACAGACTGTTCGGAGACATGCAGGCGATCGGGCGCCCGATCGCCGAGGCCTTACCCGAGGCGCTGGTCGTCGGCGCCAACCTCCTGGAGACGATCGACCGCGCGATCGCGTCGGGCCGCGAGATCCAGATCGTCCGGGTCGACGTCGAGATCGACGGCAAGGAGCGCTCGTTCCGGCTCACCGTCGTCCCGCTCGACCACGCCAGCGCCCGGGTGCTCGTGCACTTGGAGGAGCTGACGGAGACGGTGCAGACTGAGGCCCGGATGCAACGTTCGGAGGCCCTCGCCCAGCTCGGCGCGTTGTCGGCGGCGGTCGCACACGAGCTGCGCAACCCGCTCGCCGGCATCAGCGGGGCGGTGCAGGTGATCGGGAGGTCGCTCGCCCAGGACGACCGTCGGCGGCCGATCATGATGAAGGTCGAGGAGCAGATCCAGCGCTTGAACGTGATGGTGTCCGAGCTGCTCGCGTTCTCGCGCCCGGGCACGGCGAAGATCGCCGAGGTCGACCTCCTCGAGACCGCGCGCGGGGTTGTGTCGTTGATTCAAGCGGAGCACCCAGGCGTTCGCTTCGAGGTGGTGGGGCAGGGGACCGGTCGCGCCGACAAGAACTACGTGTACCAGATCGTGCTGAATCTAGTGCAGAACGCGGTGCAAGCGCAAGGGGAGCAAGGCCTCGTGCAGGTTCGTGTCGACCCGGGGCGGGTGATGGTCATGGACGCCGGTCCCGGGGTGCCCGATGATCTTCGAGAGGAGATCTTTCGGCCCTTCTTCACCACGCGCACGCGGGGCACCGGGCTCGGCTTGGCGATTTGCCAGCGCGTCGCGCAATCCATGCACGCCACGCTTCGCCTCTCCGACCAGCGCCCGCTCGGAGGCGCCGCGTTCGTGCTCGAGGTCGAGCCCTCCTGACTGGGCCGATCAGCTGCCTTCGGGCGCCTGCGCGAGGTCGAACTTCTCCATGCGATAACGCAGCGCGTACCTGGAGATCCCGAGCAGGCGGGCCGCCGCCGACTGGTTGCCGTTGGTGCGCTCGAGCGCCTGGGCGAGCAGCCCGCGCTCGACCGCCTCCAAGTCGACACCTTCTTCCGGGAGGGCGAACGGACAGCCCGCGCTCGTGGTGCCGCCGCCTGGCCGCGCGAACCGCACCTCGGACGGCAGGTCGGCGACGTTGATGATCGTGTCGGGTCCAAGCAGCACGATGCGTTCGATGACGTTGCGCAGCTCGCGCACGTTGCCGGGCCACGGGTACGCTTGCATGAGGGACATCGCCTCGCCGCTCACGCCGCGCACGTCGCGCCCGAAGGTCCGCCGGAACCGGTCGACGAAGTGGTCTACGAGGATCGGGATGTCGTCGCGCCGCTCCCGCAGCGGGGGCAGGTGCAGCGGGATGACGTTCAGTCGGAAGAACAGATCCTCGCGGAACGCTCCCTTGGCGACCTCGGCGCGAAGATCCCGGTTGGTGGCGGCGATGAACGCGACGTCGGTCGAGAGCTTGGCGACCCCGCCGACGCGCCGGAACGTACGCGTCTCGATGGCGCGCAGCAGCTTGGCCTGCGTCGCGAGGGTGAGCTCGCCGATCTCGTCCATGAACACGACGCCGCGGTGCGCGATCTCGAGCAGCCCGCGCTTCATCTGCCGCGCGTCGGTGAACGCGCCGCGCTCGTGACCGAACAGCTCGCTCTCGATGAGGTGCTCGGGCAGGCTGGCGCAGTCGACCTCGACGAACACCTGGTCCTTCCGAGGCCCTCGCGCGTGGATGCTGCGCGCGATGACGTCCTTGCCGGTGCCGCTCTCCCCGGTGACGAGCACCGTCGGCGCGTCGACCGCCTCCAATCGGTACAGCATGTCGAACGCCGCGTGCAACGACGGCGCCTGGCCGATGAAGTCGCCGTACCCGTGGCGCTCGCGCTGCCGCAGGTAGTGCACCTCCTGCCGCATACGATCTTCGGCGAGCACCCGTCGCAACGTGAGGGTGACCTCGCGCAGGTCGAACGGCTTGGCGAGGTACGCGGCGGCCCCCAGGCGGGTGGCCTCGATCGCGCTGTCGACCGCGCCGTGCGCCGTGATCACCACGACAGGGACGAGGTCGCCGCGCTCCCGCATGGTGCGGAGGGCGGTCAGGCCATCGACCCGCGGCATCCGCAGGTCCATCAGCACGGCGGCGGGCGCCTGGCTGCTGACCAGGTCGAGGCACTGCTGGCCGTCTTCGGCGGGGACCGCGGTGAACCCCTCGGACTCGAGGTGCTCGCACAGCGACCACCGGATCAGCTCCTCGTCGTCGCACACGATGATGGTGGGCCGAGCGCTCATGGGCAGCCCCGCGCGACAGCGACCTGTGCGAAACCGCACAGCGACGGTGGGAGAACGCACATGGGGCTACTTGTCACTGACCTTGACCCCCGTGGTCTCGACCGCGGTCGCGTTGACCGACGCGTTGACGGCGCGCTGGCCGGTGGAGTCCGTCGTGAGGTCCCAGGTGCCGGCGACCCAGGCCGTCACGACCGTCTCCAGGTCGGCGTCGCGCGCGAGCAGGCTGGCGCCGACTTCGCCGCCCGCGACGTTCTTCCACGTGACCTCGGGTGCGCGCTGCTCGAGCACCGCCGCTGCCTTGGTGCCGCTGCTGTCGTTGCTGCTGGTGGCGACGAGCAGCGGCCGGTCGCCCCACGTGTCGACTGCGGCGATGTTGACGCCCTCGCTGTTGAACACCGGCGAGATCAGCACGGCCGTCTGCACCTTGTCGGGCGCCGCCGCGCCCGCGTTGAGCGCGACGTTGGCGCCGTGGCGCGCGCCGACGAGGACGACGCGCGTGGCGCCCTTGGTGCGCACCCAGTCGACGACCGTGAGCGCGTCGGCCGCGTGGGCGGCCCACCCGGCGGCGTCGATCGGGGCGGGGAGCGTGGACGCGCCGTGGCCGCGCAGGTCGAGCCGCACCACCTGCATGCCGTCCGCGACGAGCTGGTCCGGGAAGGTGCCCCAGTCGACCTGGCTGCCCTTCGCGTCGTGCAGGAAAATTACGGCCGTGGTCCCCGTGCCTTGGTGGACCGCGTGCAGCGAGGTGCCGTCAGCGGCGCGAACGGTGACGTCGGCGGCGAAGGCGGCAGGCGCGAGCGAGACGGCCGCGGCGGCGCACAGCGCCCACAGGCCCCTCGGTGTAGGACTGGTCCACGTCACGTGCGGCCTCCCGGTGCTTCGGTCGGGGTGGTCTAACGCCGCTGACCGTGCGCGCCCAAGGGTTGTTCGGGCCGCGGTGTCGCATCCGGATCGGGCCTCGCTGCGCCGTCGGGGTTGACACCGACCGGCCGGGTTCATTAGGGGGCGGTGCCGTCGCGCCTCGTCGTGACGGTTCTTTGTCGTGCTGACCGGCCGTTGGCCGGGGTGTGGGCTGACGAACGGCGATGAGCCTCGAAGGTAGCCAGCGATCACCGAACGAGCCGGCGGCCGACCCGATGTTGGTCGCGCTGGATCTGGCGGCGATAGCGGCTTCGCTTGGAGAGGTTCCCGTCGGTGCGGTCGTTACGAAGGGCGGTGTCATCCTGGCACGCGCGCACAACCTCCGTGAGACGCACCACGATCCGACCGCGCACGCAGAGCTCGTCGCCATTCGGCAGGCGGCCGCGGCGCTGGGGACGTGGCGGCTCGACGGGTGTACGGTGTGGGTCACGTTGGAGCCGTGCGCCATGTGCGCCGGCGCCATGGTGGCTGCACGCGTCGCGCGGTGCGTGTTCGGGTGCGCAGACCCGAAGGGTGGGTTCCTGGGTTCGTTGGGCGATCTGTCCGCGCACCCGGTGCTGAACCACCGGTTCGAGGTGACCTCGGGTGTTCACGCAGACGCGTGCGCCGAGGTGCTGCGGTCGTTCTTTCGTGCGCGCAGGCGGGTAAAATAGGGTTCTGGAGAGATGGCCGAGCGGTTGAAGGCGGTAGATTCGAAATCTACTGTAGGGGTTCCTCTACCGGGGGTTCGAATCCCCCTCTCTCCGATGTTTTGGTTGTCGGTACCCGAAGGGTTCCGTCGTTCGTCCTGGTCGATCCTGGTGTGCGTCTTGTCGACGCGTCCGATCGGCCGGTGGTTGAACTTGGATCCTACGTGAAGGATTCGGAGAGGTGACCGAGTGGTCGAAGGTGCACGACTGGAAATCGTGTGTGGGGCAACTCACCGCGGGTTCGAATCCCGCTCTCTCCGTTCGATCCGCAGCAGGGGTGAGAGTCGGGCCCTCGGGGGCCGGAGATTCGTGAACCCCGCCAGGTCCGAGAGGAAGCAACGGTGTCGGATCCTTCGGGGTTCCGAGCAAGCCCGGCTCTCTCCCCTGCTGTGAATCGTCCTTCGATTGTGGTTCGTCGCCGCCCACGGTCAGCCACCGCCCACCGCGCGAAGGATCTCCACGCGCGCTCCCTCGGTGAGCGCGGTCGCGGCGTGCGCGGAGCGGGGCACCACCTTGCGGTTGAGCGCCACCGCGTGCCCGGGCGCGTCGATGCCCAGGTGTGCCAACAGGTCGGCGACGGTGGCCACCTGCGGCGGGACGTCTCGATCCTGCCCGTTGATCCTGACGATCATCAAAGCTCCCGGCGATTCTCGAACGCTCGCGTGAGCGACGCGGCGTCCGCGAACTCGATCTCGGTGCCGACCGAGATCCCGTGCGCGATGCGGGTCACCCGGACGCCGATGGGGCGGAGCAGGCGCGCCAGGTAGAGCGCCGTCGCGTCGCCTTCGACGTCAGGATCGGTCGCGAGCACCACCTCGGTGATCCGCCCCTGGCGCAGCCGCTCGAGCAGCGGCCGGATGCGCAGCGCGTCGGGGCCGACGCCGTCGAGCGGGGAGATCGCGCCGTGCAGCACGTGGTAGCGGCCGCGGTAGTCGCCCGAGCGCTCGAACGCCAGGATGTCTTGCGGGTGCTCGATCACGACCACGACGCTCTCGTCGCGCTTGGTCGACCGGCAGCGCGCGCACGGGTCGTCGGGCGTGAGGTCGCAACAGACCGAGCACTCTTTGACCGACTGCTCGAGCGTGGTGAGGGCCGCCGCGATGTCTGCGGCGGTGCCCGGGGGCGCGCGCAGCAGCCAATACACGAGCCGCGTCGCGGTGCGCTCCCCGATGCCGGGGAACCGCGACAGCTGGCGTACGGCCTGGCGGATGGCGTCGGGGGTTTCTATGGGAACCCCGGCAGGAACCCGGGCGGGATCATGCCGCCGGTCGCGGCGGTGACGTCCGCCATCATGCGCTCGCGGCCGAGGCGCAGCGCCTCGTTGGCGGCGGCCTTCACGAGGTCCTCGAGCAGCTCGCGATCGTCCATCGCGGCGGGCGCGATCGTGACCGAGACGATCTTCTGGTCGCAGGTGGCGACGACCTTGACGAGGTTGCCGCCCGCGGTGCCCTCGACGGTGGTGCGCGACGCCTTCTCTTGCATGTCCTTCATGCGCTGCTGAAGGCCGCCGAGCATGCCGAGCATGCCCCCGAAGTCGAGGTTGTCCATCAGTCCTCCTGAGGTTTGGTGAGTACGCGCTCGACGGTCGCGTCGAGCCCTTTGACGACGCGCACGAGCTCGGGGTCGTTGAGTACCTGACGCGTCGCGTCGGGGCCAGCCAGCTCCTCCTCGACGTCGATGCGCACACAGCTCGGAACAAGCGGCGGGTCTCGGCGGCGACGCGCTCGTTGTTCAGCAATCGGCGGAACTCGGAGACGAGGCGCTTGTTGCCGACGCGCACGGTGAGCACGCCGTCGGACCACACGAACACGCCGGCGGCGGCGCGGCGCGCGGCCTCGGAGGTGCCGGTGCGCAAGAACGTACGGTACGCCTCGATCGGGTCGGCTGGAGGCGGAGGCGGTGCGAACAACGCCGGCTCCGTCGCGTCCGACGGGGGCGGTGGCGCAACCACCGGGGCAGGCGCGGCGACGGGAGCGGGCGCGG
>CAIUDO010000004.1 GCA_903897935.1 uncultured Pseudomonadota bacterium | reverse complement strand
GCTCCCGCTCTGGAAGGAGCGTGGCCCGGTAGCGGCGTCGACCGGTCGGTTCCGGCGAGGCGTCGGCATGGCGGCCGCGGCGTGGTTCCACTTCGTCGAGCCGGCGAGCGAGGTGCAGCTCGAGGCCACCCCGGACGGCCGGCTGGTCGCGTCTACGGGCGCGCAGGACATGGGCAACGGCACCCGCGCGATGCTCGCCCACGCCGTCGCGAAGGCGTACGGCACCTCGCCTGAGCTGGTGACGGTCAACCTCGGCGACTCCGAGCTCGTGCACGGGCCGATGTCGGGCGGCAGCCGCACCACGCCGAGCCTCACGCCGACCGCCGAAGACGCCGTCGCGCAGCTCAAGGAGGCGCTGATCGACGTCGCTGCCCGCGCGTCGAGCCGCGACGTCGAGGCCACCGACACGGGGGTGCGGTACGCCGATGGCACCACCGAGACGTGGGCCGCGCTGCAGGCCCGGGCCCCGAAGATCACGGTGATCGGGCGTCGCCGGCGGGATCCCGGCGGGTACGTGTTGCCGTTCCCGGTCGCCGGGCTGCGCGTCGGTAAGGCGCTGACCGGCGCCGTCACGGTCGTCGCGGTCGAGGTCGACACGCTGCTCGGTCGGATCCGGGTGACCGACGGCTGGTGCGGCGTCGCCGCGGGGCGCATCGTCGCCCCGGCCGTCGCGCGGAGCCAGGTCGAAGGCGGGTTCACGCAGGGCATCGGGTACGCGCTGTACGAAGAGCGGCGGGTCGATCCGAGCACGGGCGCGCTCGTCACGCACGGACTCGAGGACTATCGGCTGCCGGGCATCGGCGACGTGCCGTCGCCGGAGGTGGTCTTCTACGAGGGCGGCTACGACGGCATTCTCGGCGGCGCGGGCGGCCTCGCCGAGGTCACCGGCGTCCCGGTGGCGGCGGCGATCGGCAACGCCGTGTTCCACGCGACGGGGTGGAGGCCCCACGACTTGCCGCTTCGCCTGGATCGTGTCGCCGCGGGGGTGCGCTCGTGATCGTCTTTCCACGCTCGGCCTCGGAAGCCGCGGCCGCCGCCGGGATCGTGCGCGCGGGCGGGACCGACCTGCAGGAGCGCCTGCACAAGGGCATCACCAAGGGTGACCTCCGCGATCTCCGCGATGTCGTCGGCATGTCCGGGGTCGGGCCCGGGCCCGCTGGCCTGCGCGTCGGCGCTCGAACGACGGTGGCGCAGCTCGCGGTCGACCCTTCGATCGTGCGTGATCACCCCGCGGTGGCGCTCGCGGCGGGCGGCCTCGCGACCCCGCAGATCCGCGCGATGGGCACGGTCGGCGGCAACCTGAGCCAGCACGTGCGGTGCGCCTACTACCGCGACCCCCACGTGACGTGCTTGCGTCGCGGGGGGAGCGCGTGCTTGTCCCGCGCCGGTGACCACATGTTCGCGTCGGTGTTCGACCTCGGCCCGTGCGTCGCGCCGCACCCGTCCACGTTGGCGACGGCGCTGCTGACGAGCGGCGCGCTGATCGAGCTCGCTGGGGCGGACGCGTTGGTCCCCCTCGATCAGTGGCTCGGCGACGGCACCTCGCTCACGTCGGGCGGTGACGATCTCATCGTCGCCGTGCACCTGCCGTCGACGTCGCCCGGGCAGGTCGGGGCGTACGTGCGCACGATCGCGCGGGCCCGCGCCGAGTGGCCCGTGGTGGAGGTCGCGGTCCGGGCGCGCGTGGTCGACGGCGTGGTCGTCGAGATCGAGGCCGCGATGGGGGGCGTCGCGCCGGTGCCGATCCCGCTGCCGGGGGTCGCCGACGCGCTGCGTGGTCGCCCGGTGGACCCTGCGGCGCTCGCGCCCGCGGCGGGGCTCGCGACGGCCGGCGCCAACCCGCTGCCCGGCTCGGCGTGGAAGGTCGGCATGATCCCCGGGACCGTGCTCGACGCGCTCGAGCGCGCCTTGTTGCCAGGAGGTGCGGCGTGACGCTCTGTACGTGGTTGCGGTGGAAGGGGTTCTACGGAGCGTCGTGGCAGGATCCGGCGCTGATCGAAGGGCTGATCGCGAGCAACCCTGATCCGTGCTGGTGCCTCAAGACGAGCGAGGCGTGGGGGCCCGACGAGCGGCCCGCCGAAGCCGGCGCGTGCGCGTCCGGTCGGCCCTGCTTCGAGGCGCGCCGCACGTCGTGACGCGGGCAGCCGCGGGTTTGGTTGGCGTCCGACCGTGCGGATGCTCGGTGTCGGGAGCGCGATCCTGTCGCGTCCAGTCACTTCTTGTCGCAACTTCACCCGTTTGAGTCACTTTTTTTTCGGTCGGGGCTCAAATTCTACGGCCTTGGGCCTGCCTCCGTGATCGTAGCGCGGTAATGTCCGGGCGTCAGGCTGGGGGCCTGCTC
Organism: uncultured Pseudomonadota bacterium; assembly: GCA_903897935.1. Lineage (GTDB taxonomy): Bacteria > Myxococcota_A > UBA796 > UBA796 > CAIUDO01. The sequence goes on along the minus strand of CAIUDO010000004.1, from coordinate 1,676 downwards.
GGCCTGGCGCACAGCAGCAGCAGCAAGCAATGGATCGGAGGAACGATGAACAAGAAGGAGATGGCGGCGAAGCTCGCCAAGCAGACCAACCTGAGCCAGGTCAAGGCGATGGAAGTCATCAACGCGATCTTCGACGCGCACACCGGCCGCGGCATCATCGCGGTCGAGCTCGACGCGGGCCGCAAGGTCACGATCCCGGGCTTCGGCACGTTCTACACGCGCCGCCGGGCCGAGCGCACCGCCACGAAGCCGGGCAACCAGGAGAAGATGACGGTCCCGCCGAAGACCTACGCGCACTTCCGCTCCGGCAAGACGCTCCGCGAGCGCGTCTCCGAGTGATCCGCCCGCGCCAACGGTGGGCGCGTCGCCCGCCGTTGGTGCGTGGTGACTCGGGTCGACCGGCGAGGTTGCAAGGGTCGTATGAACACCCGGCGCGTTCGCACTGCAGTCGACCGTGGAGGCACCTTCACGGACGTCGTTCGGCTCGGGCCCGACGGCGTTTCGGTCCGTAAGGTCCGCTCGGATGTCGCGGTGGTCGGGGACCTCGCCGACGGGCACGTGACGTACGGCACGACGGTCGCCACGAACGCGCTGCTCGAGCGGGCCGGCGCCCCCGTGTTGTTGGTCGTCGGGGAGGGGTTCGCGGATCTGTCCGAGATCGGCGACATGACGCGGCCATCCTTGTTCGAGCCGGACGTCGTCCGCGCGCCTTCGTTGGCGCGCCGGGTGGTCGAGGCGGCGGGCCGGATCGACGGCGCGGGCATGATCGTCGAGCCGCTCGTGATCCCGGACCTCCCGCTCGACGGCGTCGAAGCGGTCGCGGTGGTGTTGCCGCACGCCCCGCTCGAGCCCGCCCACGAGCGCGCCGTCGCCGCCGCGGTGCCCTCCGGGGTGCCGGTGTTCCTCGGCCACCAGGAGTGCCCGGCGCCCGGCTACCTGGCGCGCATCGAGACGACGCTCGTAGAAGCGTCGATCACCCCGGTGTTGCGTCGGGCGGTCGTGCGCGACGCGCTGCCGGCGGGCGCGTTGGCGATGCGCTCGGACGGGTCGCTGGTGGCGGCTGAGCAGCTCGGAGCGGCCGACGCGGTGCTCAGCGGGCCGGCCGGCGGCGTGCTCGCGGTAGCCGCGCTCGCCGATCGCCTCGGGTTGCCCCTGGTGATCGGGCTCGACATGGGCGGCACCTCCACGGACGTGTGCGTCGTCGAGGGCGGCGCGTTGCCGTACCGTGAAGAGACCCCGTCGGTGGGGGGCGTGCGGGTGCGTCGCCCGGTGCTCGAGGTCGACACCATCGCGGCCGGCGGCGGCTCCGTCTTGTGGCGCGACGGCGTGCGTTTGGGCGTCGGGCCGGCGTCAGCGGGAGCGAACCCGGGGCCGCAGTGTTGGGGCCGCGGGGGGCCGCCGACCGTCACGGACGCGGCGTTGGTCGCGGGCCTGCTCGACCCCGACGCGTTCGATCCGCCGCTCGATCCTGCGTTGGTGTCGCTGCCCGGCGACGCCGACGCGTTCTTGTCGATCGCCCGCGAGGCGATGGCCGCGGCGATCCGGCGCGTCGCGGGGGCGCGCGGCGTCGACCCGCGCGCGGCGGCCCTGGTGGCGTATGGCGGTGCGGCTGGGCAACACGCCGCCGAGGTCGCCGCCCGCTGCGGCATCCGGACCGTCGTGATCCACCCGTGCGC
>CAIUDO010000003.1 GCA_903897935.1 uncultured Pseudomonadota bacterium | reverse complement strand
CTGGTAGGCGACCTGTCGGTCATGGACGCGGACAGCACGCTGCTTGGGGACCTGGCGCTCGGTCAGGTGGGTGGCGCGATCGAGATCTTGCCGGACCAGGACGGAGACGGGTTGGCGGACGTGGCGCTTGGTTGTGACTCCTCACTGTGGGTGTACGTGGTGAACGGGCCCGGGCCGGGTGGCGCGCTCGACCTGGCCTCGGCGGACGGGCGGGTCAACGTGCGGGCTCCGGGAGAGCTCGCGGGGGGTGACTTCGACGGCGACGGGCTGACCGACCTGGCGTCGGGGAGCAGCGGATTTGGCGACTACGTGTACTTCGGTGGCGCCTTCGAGGTGGTGCCAGGCCCGTTCGAGGGTGTCGTGTATGCGCCGCTGGTGCATCATCTGGTGGCGTCGTCCGATCCTATCAGCCTTGGGCGGTTCGTGGACGCGGGCGACGTTGACGGCGATGGGCTCGACGACCTGCTGGTGGGCGCAACCGCCGACTCGACGCTTGTAGAGCACGGAGGCTCGGTGCACCTGTTCCTGGGCGCCGACCTGCTGTGAGCCGCACGCGGCCGCGGTGCGGGACCGACGCCCGCATCGGAGCGCGTTACCTCTCGACGAGCTTCGAGGTCGCGGTGGTTTGGGTTTGGGCGCTGGTCGCGTGCAGCAGCAAGCACGGCGCGGACGACAGCGGGCCCGCGCCCGCGTCGACGTCGCCGGTCACGTCGCCCGCCCCGGCCGACGCCCTGGGGTGCGCGTCGGAGGCGTCGTTGGACCTCGTTTGCACCGACGACGGCGAGGTGCAGCTGGCGGCGTTCGGGCCGTTCGGGTGCTTCGCGGCGCGCCTGACGGGCATGCAACTCGAGGTCCGCTTCGAGCTCGACGAGGTAGTCGACGGCGGCGTGCTGATGCGCGCGTGGCGCCTCGCCGATCCGTCGGGGACGGGCACCACGATCGGCGCCGACGCGCCGGATCCGTTCTACTTCCACGGCGACGCCCCCCTCGTCGACCCGACGTGGCCGGGGTGGGTTCAGGCCGATCCGCCCCTCGTGTTCGCGGGCGTCACCGCGCCCGCGCTGCCGCTCGACCTCGAGCGGCCGGTGTTCATCGACGAAGCGCAAGACGAGCAGGTCGTGCGCGCCACGTTCTCCGCGGCGGACGGCACCTGGAGCTACGCCGACGGCAGCACCGACGGCGCCCCCGTCGACGTGCGCGGCTGCGCGCAGGTCCCAGCGGTGCTGTGGCCGGTCGAGCTCGACCGCTGAGCGCCGGCGCGCTCGCCGCCGTCGTCGCTGGGTGCGCGCCCGCGCCGCCGGAGCTGGATCCGCCTGCTCCGGCGCCGCTAGAGGCGGAGCTGCGGTTCTCGTCGCCGTTCGACGGCCCGGCCCGCCTCGTGAACTACTTCGACCACGACCTGCCCCTCCAGTTCGCTGACCACAACGGCGTACAACGTACGTTCTGGGGGGAGGGTACGGTCGGCATCGACGGGCACTCCGGGTACGACTGGGATCTCGAGGTCGGCACCCCGCTGCGCGCGGTCGCGGACGGCAAGGTGGTGGCGCTCGGCGTCGAGCCGCCGTTCTACTGTCCGCTGCTGGATCGGGTCGTCGACGACCAGCGGTTCGTACGGGTGCGGCACGTCGGCCCGGACGGGGTCGCGTTCGACGTCGTGTACAAGCACGTCTCCAGCGTCGAGCGCGCGTACGACGAGGTGGTCCGGCGCGGCGACGTGCTGGCGCGCTCGGGGCAGACCGGCTGCGTGAGCGGCGCGCACCTGCACTTCGAGGTGTGGCGGCTGACCGACACCGTGTCCGGGCGGCCGGCGCGCGTCGACCCCTACGGGTGGGAAGGGGAGGGCCCGGACCCGTGGGCGACCCACCCAGACGGCGCCGCGAGCGTGTGGCTGTGGGCGGAGGGCGCGGCACCGCCCCTGCTGCGCGAGGTGCAGCGCCCAGCGAACGTCGGCCCTGGAGAGCGCGCCCCCGTCGCGATCGTCGCGCTGCGGTGGATGGGGTTCCGCGACGACGCCCACCTCGACAACGAGCAGGTCGTCTTGGAGGCCGACCCGCGGTACGCGCCCGACGGCTACGATCTCGGCGGCGCCGTCCTCATCAACGATCGCGGCGAGCGGTTCCGGTTCCCGGCGGGGACCGTGCTCGGGCCCGGGCAGCGCCTCACCGTCGTCACCGGCCGGTCCGACGACCCGCAGCCGAACCACCTGTACTGGGAGCGCGCGACGGGCGCGTGGGACAACCGCGGCGACCGCGCGCGGCTGCTGGGGCCGGACGGGTCGTTGGTGTACGCCCTCTGGTGACCGACGTCCGTCGCTTTCCACGGTACTTCTTGTTGAATCGGTGGCACGGTGGTTGCCCTGCGGCCCGGTGGGAGGGTCGATGGGACCACGGGAACGATACTTGGACGACGGGCCGGACACGTTCGGAGACACGGAGCTGTTGGCGTTGGTGCTCGGTACGGGCGCTGGCGGCCGCTCGGTGGCGCAGATCGCGGAGTCGCTGCTGCGCCGGTACGACGGGCTCGCGGGCGTCGCTCGTGCCGATCCGAAGGCCATCGCCGACGAGGTAGGCATCGGCCCGGCGCGCGCCGCGCGGGTGCACGCGGGCCTCGTGCTCGGGCGTCGCGCGCTGCGGGACCCCGCGCGGCCGACCCCGATCGAGGGCCCGCAGCACGCGTGGCAGGTGCTCGGCTCGGGCCTGACCGGGCTCGGCCACGAGGAGCTGCACGTGCTGCTGCTGGACCGTCGACGTAGGCCGATCGCCCGAAGGGCGCTGACCCGCGGAAGCGACAGCGTCACGGTCGTCGACCCCCGTCAGGTGTACCGGGTGGCGATCGAGCTCGGCGCCGCCGCGGTCGTGCTCGCGCACAACCACCCGTCCGGGGACGCCACCCCGTCACGACAAGACCGCGACGTCACGCGGCGGATGGCCGAGGCTGGGCGCGTGCTCGGCGTCACGCTGCTCGACCACCTCGTCATCGGCGACGGCCGGTACGTGTCGTTGGCCGAGGAGGGCTGTTTGCCGCTGTGGGAGGGCCGCGATCCCGTCGCGCATTGTTGAGCGGGGTCGGTCGGACCGAGGCCGCGCGTTATCGGACGTCGAGGAGTGG
>CAIUDO010000002.1 GCA_903897935.1 uncultured Pseudomonadota bacterium | reverse complement strand
GCCCGGGAGCGACTCGACCCGGTCCAACGCGAGGGGCGGCCTCGCGATGTAGCCCGCAAGCTGCCGCAGCCCCTTGCGGTCGCGCGCTCCGATGAGCACCCCCGCGTGCAGGCTGTAGCCGGCGGACGCGGCGCACAGCGGCGGCAGGGTGAACTCTTTTCCCCCGAGCCGCTGGACCCGGCGGGCCGTGCGCGGTCGCACCGCGGACCGCCCGGCCACCGACGCGGACTGCAGCAACGGCAGCGCATCGTCGGGGTCGTCGTCGTCGCGCTCCGCCTCCGCGCCGAACCCGTGCCGCGCGAGCCACGCCTCGCAGCGGGCGGCGATGCGGACGATGAGCGCGTCGACGTCGGTCGCCGGGTACTTCCCGTTCGTGTCGACGAGGACCTGGTTCGGGAGAGCGTCGATACGGCTGAGAACCGGTTCGTGAAGTCCTTCCTCGACGAGTGCGTGTGGGTCGTCGACCGCGTTCGGCGCAATCTCGGACACGGCGACAAGGCTCTGGCGCGTCGCGTTCGCAGCGACTGCGACCGGCTGGAGGGCATCCTCAGCGGGTGGCAGCGCGCGTCGATGTGGAGTCAGGTCGGCGTGATGGCGCACTTCCCGGCGTCATCCTCGGTCCGACAGCGGCGCATGGAGTACCGGACAGTCATGCGGCACCACCTCATGCTGCGCCTGGGATCGCGCGTGCCGCTCGACCCGGAGGTGACCGAGAAGCTGCTCGAGTCGAAGGACATCGCCACGCTCTACGAACTGTGGGCGACGTTCGTCGTGCTCGACAAGGCGACGGCGCTCTTGGGAGCGCCCGCCGAGACGGCCCGCGTCGTCGTCGACCACAAGGCCGCTTCGGTGTCATGGGGGCTCGTCGCCAAGTGGAAGGACGGCACTTCGCTGGCCTACAACCACACGTTCACGCAGAAGGGTGGTTTTCACGGAACGTCGCGTTCGCTTCGCCTGCGGCCCGACATTGCGTTGTTCGTTCCGTTCGGGCCGAACGCCGGGCTGCACCTGTTCGACGCGAAGTTCCGGCTGGACGGCACGCTCGACCCCGACGCGGAGGACGACGGACCATCGTACAAGCGCAGCGACCTGCACAAGATGCACGCCTACCGCGACGCGATCCCGACCGCGCAGACGTCGTGGGTCGTGTACCCAGGCGCCGAGGATGCCGCGTTCTTCGACGACGGACGCCGCGGGCTCGGAGCGCTGGCGAAAGGAACGCTGGCCGGTGTTGGGGCGCTGTCCCTGCGGCCGAATTCCGGGCGAGCCGCGTTGCGTGCGGTGCTCGTGGCGGCGACGGCCAGGCCGGTGGTCGAGCTCGTCAAGGAGGCACGGTGATAGGCCAGTAGGAAGTGATTCCGGCCACCCTTCCGGCCACGGGTTCTGGACCCCCGGATCTCGGTCCGTCGGGCGGACCGACACCGCTGACTTCTGGACGCCCGAAGCCACCCCTCGTTACCCGGAGGGTAACGAGGGCCACCGACGCCCGGGTGGTTGCGACATGACCCCACCGGCACTCCTCACCTGGCTCGCCACCCGCAACGACCCCTACGAGCGGGTCAAGAGCGGCGGGCCGTTCCGCGAGACACCCGACGGACCGGTTCCGGGTCCCACGCTCACGCTGCTGACGGACCCAGCATCCCCCTACGCGAAACGCAT
>CAIUDO010000001.1 GCA_903897935.1 uncultured Pseudomonadota bacterium | reverse complement strand
CTCCGAGACGGTCGGCGACGCCGTCGTCATGGCGACCCTGGATCGCGCGGGCGACTCGAAAGAGGATTAGCAGCAGGCCCGCGGCCGCAGGCAGAGGGGTTCGGATGCGAGGCTGGAAACAGGGATGGTCGGCGGGGCTCGTGATGTTGGCATGCGCCAGCGCCTGGGCGTCCGCTTCGGGCGCGACCCTGCGATACGCAGAGGATCGCGCGCCCGCGTCCGCGAACCCGCTGTTCACGACCACGCTCGGTGAGGCACGACTGACGGAGTTGGTGTTCGAAGGCCTGTTCTCAGACGGCTATGATCTCCGCTCCACCCCGCGCCTCGCGAGCGCCATCACGGTCGCCCCGGACGGCATGTCGGCCACGGTCACCTTGCGTGAGAGCGTGCGGTGGCAAGATGGCGCCCCGTTCACCGCCGCCGACGTCGTGTTCACCGTCGAAGCCATGAGGCGCAAGGAGAACGCGTCGCCGGAAGCGGGCCGCATGGCGTTCATCGACACGGTCACCGCGCAAGGCGACACCACCGTGCGGTTCACGTTCACGCGCCCCGAGATCGCCCCGCAAGACAAGCTGCAGTTCAAGATCCTGCCCGCGCACAAGTTCAAGGGCGCGATCATCAGCCGCGACGACCCGTTCCGGACCCAGCCCATCGGCACCGGCCCGTTCCGACTCGACCGGTTCCAGGCCGACGGTGGGATCTCGCTCGTCGCGTGGACGGGCTACCACGGCTCGTGCCGCCTCGACGAGGTCGTCACCCGCGAGGTCTCGGACAAGGCGTACCAGTCAAAGTTGCTGCTCTATCAGTCGCTGGAGGCCGTCGTACGCGTGCTCTCGCGCGACGTCGCGACGCTGCAGAGCGACCGGTCGGTGGAGCTGTATCCATACCAGACGAACTCGTGGTGGTACCTCGGCATGAACCAGCGGGGCCGCTGGTCGGACCCGCGCCTGCGCGAGGCCATCACCAGCATGGTGGACGTCGACGCCTTGCTCGGCCCGATCGGGACCGGGGATCGCGTCAGCGGGCCGTTCGTGCCGTCGTCCCCGTACTACGACCACAAGGTGCCGCTCGCCGAGCCGTCCCCCGAGCGGGCGTCTTCGTTGCTTCGGGAGGCCGGCTACACCTTTGACGGTCGCACGTGGTCCTTGGGCGGCGCGCCGCTCGAGGTCCGCATCGCGGCGCCGAAGGACATGGAGACCGCGCTCGACGTGGTCGTCAACCTGCAGTCTCAGCTGCAAGCGGGCGGCCTCACCGTGCAGACTACCTTCCTCGACGCCGCGACCTGGCGCGAGACCGTATGGTCGAAGCGGGACTTCGACGTGGTGCTGTCCATGTGGTCGTTCGACCGCAACGAAGACATCCGCGAGCAGTTCTATTCTACCGGGTCACGCAACTTCGTCGGGTACGCGAACCCGGAGGTCGACCGGCTGCTCGACCTCGCGCGGACCACCACCGATCCGCAGCAGAAGAAGGCGTCGTTGCGGCAGGTGCACGCGCTCGTGGCCGCCGACCGCCCGGTCGTGTTCTTGTGGACGCTCGACTCCTACGCGGCGATGTCGTCGCGGGTCAAGAACGTAGTGGTTCACCCCTTCTACTTCTTCACGTGGGCGCGCGACTGGTACCTGACGGGCTGACCGATGGACCCGCTCGGAAAGCGCCTCGTCCGCGCGATCGTGTCGCGGGTCGTCGGGGCGGCAGGCACGCTGATCGCGGTCGTGTTCCTCATGCACGCCGCGCTCGCGCTGGCCCCAGGCGACCCCCTCGCGGGCCTGCCACCGGAGGCGCGGGCCACGCTCGCCGCGGCGTGGCACCTCGACGAGCCTGCGTGGCAGCGGCCGGTGCGCGCGACGGCGGCGGCCCTCACCGGTGACCTCGGCGTCTCGGTCGCGTTGGCCCCCGGTGTGCCGGCGCGCACGTTGTTGGTGGCCCCTGCCCTCCGGTCCGCCGGGTGGGCGGTGTCGGCGCTCACGCTCGCGGTCGTGACGGCGCTCGGGCTCGCCGCGTGGACCCGCGCGGGCCGCGCGCCGTCGCGGGTCGTGCGCGCGGTGGCGCACGGGGTGTCGGTGCTGCCGATGTTCTTGCTGGCCCACACCTCGATCTCGGCGATCAACGCCGCGACGTTCGCGCTGATGGGCGCCGGGGTGCTGGGACGGCCGGCGTGGTTCGCGCTGCCGCTCGAGGACCACCCCGCGCGGGCCGCGCTGGCGGTGGTGCTGCTCGGCGTCGGGTCGGGCACGCTGTCCGATCTTCACCGCGAGGTCGAGGTGGCCGCGGCGCGGGTGCACGCGGCGCCGTTTGTGCGCGCCGCCATCGCGCGGGGAGATCCCACGCTCTGGCTGCGCGCGCGTCACATGGTGGGTCCGGTCGCGTCGCTCGTGCGCGGGCGGGTGCCGATCGTGCTCGCTGGCCTCGTCGTGGTCGAGCGGGTCACGCTG